>JBEKZK010000339.1:0-5473 GCA_049509935.1 Xanthobacteraceae bacterium
TATCTGTACGCCACGCTGCTGTCGGGCCAGTACGACATCCGCCACATCCATTGCGAGGTCGACGCGGTCTACACCAACACGGTCCCGGTCGATGCCTATCGCGGTGCCGGGCGGCCCGAGGCGACCTTCGTGGTCGAGCGCCTGGTCGAGGCGGGCGCACGCGAGCAGGGCATCGATCCGGCCGATCTGCGCAAGCACAACTTCATCAGGTCGTTTCCCCACCAGACGCCGGTGATCATGACCTACGACTCCGGCGACTATCACGCGTCGCTGAAGAAGGCGCTGGAGCTTTCCGACTACAAGGGCTTCGCCAGGCGCCGGCGCGAATCGGCGCGCCACGGCAAGCTGCGCGGCATCGGGCTCTCGACCTATATCGAGGCCTGCGGGATCGCGCCGAGCCAGGCGGTCGGCTCGCTCGGCGCCGGCGTCGGCTTGTGGGAATCCGCCGAGGTGCGGGTCAATCCGACCGGCTCGGTCGAGGTGCTGACCGGCAGCCACAGCCACGGCCAGGGCCACGAGACGACGTTCGCCCAGCTGGTGTCCGAGCGGCTCGGCATTCCGATCGACCAGATCAGCATCGTCCACGGCGATACCGACAAGGTGCAGTTCGGCATGGGCACCTACGGGTCGCGCTCGGGTGCGGTCGGGATGTCGGCGATCGCGCGGGCGCTCGACAAGGTCGAGGCCAAGGCCAAGAAGGTCGCCGCCCATCTGCTCGAGGCCGCCGAGGGCGACATCGTGTTCCGGGACGGCAGGTTCACGGTCGCCGGCACCGACAAGTCGGTGGAGTGGGGCGCGGTGGCGCTCAACGCCTATATCGCCCACAAGTTCTCCGGCCAGGAGCTCGAGCCCGGCCTCAAGGAGGGCGCGTTCTACGATCCGACCAACTTCACCTTCCCGGCCGGCTGCCACGTCTGCGAGGTCGAGATCGATCCGGAGACCGGCAAGGTCGACGTGGTGCGGTGGAGCGCGGTCGACGATTTCGGCGTCATCATCAATCCGATGATCGTGGAGGGCCAGGTCCACGGCGGGATCGCGCAAGGGGTCGGCCAGGCGCTGCTCGAGGGGACCGTCTACGGCGACGACGGCCAGCTCAAGACCGGCTCGTTCATGGACTATTCGATGCCGCGCGCGCTCGACTTCCCGCCGCTCGATGTCGGCATCACGGTCACCAGATGTCCGTCGAACCCGCTCGGCATCAAGGGCTGCGGGGAGGCGGGCGCGATTGCGGCACCGGCGGCCGTCATCAACGCCGTGACCCACGCGGTCGGCACCGAGGACATTGCCATGCCGGCCACCCCGCACACGGTGTGGGCGGCGATAAGGCGAACCGCGATGAGCCGCAAAGCGGCGGAATGAGATCGAGGAGGCTCCGATGTACCCTTTCACCTATCACCGTCCGGCGACGCTGCGGCAAGCCGTCAACCTGCTCGCCAAGATCGAGGACGCCAAGATCCTGGCCGGCGGGCAGACGCTGCTTGCGACCATGAAGCAGCGGCTGGCGAGCCCGGCGAACCTCGTCGATCTGTCCGGGATCGAGGATCTGTCGGGCATCGAGCTCTCGGGCCGCAGCCTGGTGATCGGCGCCATGACCTGTCACCGCGAGGTCGCAACCTCGCCGATCGTGCTGGAGCACGTGCCGGCGCTCGCCGCCACCGCCGGCATGGTCGGCGATCCGGCGGTGCGCAACGTCGGGACGATGGGCGGCTCGGTCGCCAACAACGATCCCAACGCCGACTATCCGGCCGCCTGCCTCGGGCTCGGCGCCACCATCGTCACCTCCAAACGCCGGATCAAGGCCGACGACTTCTTCACCGGACTGTTCGAGACCGCACTGGAAGCCGACGAGATCATTACCAAAATCATGTTTCCGCTGGCCAAGAAGGCGGCCTACCAGAAATTCCGCAACCAGGCCTCGCGGTTCGCGCTGGTCGGGGTCTTCGTGTCGAAGCGCGGCCCCGAGATCCGGGTCGCGGTGACCGGCGCCGGCGCCAGCGGGGTGTTCCGCGTCGCCGCCTTCGAGGAGGCGCTGGCCAAGCGCTTCGCCGCCAAGTCGCTGGAGGGACTGACGGTCCCGGCCGACGGCCTCAACAGCGACATCCACGGCGGCGCCGAATACCGCGCGCATCTCATCGGCGTGCTCGCCCGACGGGCGGTCGCGGCCGCGTAATACTCCGCGCGGGGTTGCGGCGGCGGCCGTTCGGACCCTATATGCAGCAGGATGCCGTGGGCTGGCGGACACCGTCCGCCGGCCCTCTTGCATGCCCGCCGGATCCATGAAGCCTGCCGGTCGCAAGGTCTCCGGCTCCAGCAGAAAGACGCGCGACCCGTGAAGCAGACCTCCCCGCATCGGCTGCCCAATTCCATCGACGACACCGTGGCGCTGCTCGCCGCCGGCGACTACCTCGGGGACCGGTCGCTGGCGACCGTGCTGTTTCTCGCCCTGCGGATGCGCCGGCCGCTCTTTCTCGAGGGCGAGGCCGGCGTCGGCAAGACCGAGGTGGCGAAGGTTCTGGCGCAGACGCTGGGCCGGCGGCTGATCCGCCTGCAATGCTACGAGGGCCTCGACGTCGCCGCCGCGGTCTATGAGTGGAACTACGCGGCGCAGATGATCGCGATCCGGCTCGCCGAGGCCGAAGGCGGCGCCGACCGCGAGCGGCTCGCGGCGGATGTGTTCTCCGAGCGCTACCTCATCAAGCGGCCGCTGCTCCAGGCGCTCGAGCCCGACACCGCCGGCGCTCCGGTGCTGCTGATCGACGAGCTCGACCGCACCGACGAGGCGTTCGAGGCGTTCCTGCTCGAGGTGCTGGCCGATTTCCAGGTGACGATCCCGGAGCTCGGCACCGTGAAGGCGGTGCATCCGCCGATCGTCGTCGTCACCTCGAACCGGACCCGCGAGATCCACGACGCCCTGAAGCGGCGCTGCCTGTACCACTGGGTGGGGTACCCGACCGCCGAGCGCGAGCTGAGGATCGTGCGCGCCAAGGTGCCGGGGATCGCCGGAAAACTGTCGCAGGAGATCGTGCAGTTCGTTCAGGCGCTGCGCAAGGAGGACCTGTTCAAGTCGCCGGGCGTCGCCGAGACGCTCGACTGGGCGACGGCGCTGTCCGAGCTCGACGTGGTCGCGCTCGATCCGGCGACCGTCTCCGACACGCTCGGCGTACTGCTGAAATATCAGGACGACATCGCCCGCCTCGAGGGCACCAAGGCCAAGGAGCTCATCGACGAGGTCCGCGCCGAGCTGCGCGCCGCCGAATAGCAGTGCCTCGTATATCCTCATATATCTCGTATATCGTCACATATAATGTGAGCTCGCGTCTTGACGGCAACCCACATGGCGGATGACACGCTCGACGGCCCGGAGGGGCGGCTGGCAGAGAACATCGTCTATTTCGGGCGGGCGCTGCGGGCGGCCGGGATTCCAGTCGGTCCCGGCGCCATCCTCGACGCGCTCGCGGCGGTGCACACGGCGGGCGTCGGCACGCGGGAGGATTTCTACTGGACGCTCCATGCGGTGTTCATCAAGCGTCACGAGCACTCGGAGCTGTTCGACCAGGCGTTCCGCATCTTCTTCCGCAAGCGCGCCTATCTGGAGCGGCTGATCGCGATGATGATGCCGCAGCTGGCGGCGAACCAGGCGGCAGCCGCCAAGCCCGCCTCGCAGCGGGTGCAGGAGGCGCTGTTCTCCGGAATGAAGGGCAAGGAGCCTCCCAGGCAGAAGGAGATCGAGATCGACGCGCGGCTCACGGTGTCCGACCGCGAGCTGCTGCAGAAGAAGGATTTTGCCCAGATGACGGTGGCGGAGATCGCCGCCGCCAAGCAGGCAATCTCCCGCCTGGTGCTGCCGCTCGACGAGGTGCGGACGCGGCGGCTGGCGCCGCACCGCCACGGTCACATCATCGACATGCGCCGCACCCTGCGGGCGAGCATGAAGGCCGGCGGCGCGCTGATCGACCTCAAATATCTCGGGCCGCGGACCAAGGCGCCGCCGATCGTGGCGCTGCTCGACATCTCCGGCTCGATGAGCCAGTACACCCGGCTGTTCCTGCACTTCCTGCACGCCGTCACCGATGCGCGCAAGCGCGTCCACAGCTTCCTGTTCGGCACCCGGCTCACCAACGTCACCCGCGCGCTCAAATCCCGCGATCCGGACGACGCGCTCGCCGCCTGCTCGGCCGGCGTGGTCGACTGGTCGGGGGGCACCCGGATCGCCACCTCGCTGCATGCCTTCAACAAGCAGTGGGCGCGCCGCGTGCTCGGACAGGGCGCGATCGTGCTCCTGATCACCGATGGGCTCGAGCGCGATCCCGACCACACGCTGGCGATCGAGATCGACCGCCTGCACCGCTCGTGCCGGCGGCTGATCTGGCTCAACCCGCTGCTGCGCTTCTCCGGCTTCGAGGCCAAGGCCAAGGGCATCCGCGCCATGCTGCCCCATGTCGACGAGTTGCGGCCGATCCACAATCTGGACTCCATGGCCGAGCTGGTGCGCGCCCTCTCGGACCCGCACGCCGGCGACCGCAAGGCCTGGCTGCGCAAGGTGGCCTAGGGTCTGTTGGGATTCATCGGGAGTTTATCACGGCTGCGGCGAGATGGATCATGGAGGCGAAGCTTTGATCGGTCTTGTCGGCGCGCATTGCAATACGTTTGAACTCCTTGAGCCTGCCGAAGAAATTCTCGATGAGATGCCGCCATTTGTACATCTCCACGTCGATGGCGAGAGGTTTTGCGCGGCGAGGATGCTGGGAGATGACGACCTTGGCGCCGCGGGCATCGAGATCGGCGATAATGGCGTTGCTGTCGAACGCCTTGTCGGCGATCAGCGCGTCGAAGGCCAATCCCTCGATGAGCGACGGCACGCCCACCGTGTCGAAGCGCTGTCCCGGCAGAAGCACGAAGCGCACGAGATTGCCGAGCGCATCGGTGAGCGCCAGGATTTTGGTGGTCATGCCGCCTTTCGAACGGCCGATGGCTTGATTTTGGGTCCCCCTTTTGCGCCCTGTCCGTGGCGGTGGACCTTGACGATGGTGGCATCGACCATGGCGTATTCCATGTCAGGATCGTCGGAGACGGCGTCGAACAGCCGCTTCCAGATATCCGCCTTTACCCAGTAGCGAAAGCGCGTGAATACGCTATTCCAGTGTCCCAACGAGGGCGGCAGATCCCGCCAGGGGCTGCCGGTTCGGGCAATCCACAGCACCGCCTCGACAAACTGTCGGTTGTCCTTGCCGCTGCGGCCGGGATCGCCCGGCTTACCAAGACATAGCGGCTCCATCTTCGCCCATTGGGCGTCAGTCAAAACGAATCGGTCCATCCGAAGCTTGAATCACAACCAAGCCCGAATGAGAATCCTGAATCCCAACAGACCCTAGCCCCAGAGTTCCGGCAGCGCCGGATGAACCCGGCTGTCCTCGTAATGCAAGCCCTGCGGCCGGTCGCGCGCGAGCAGCAGCGGACCGTCGAGATCCACCAC
>JBEKZK010000034.1:0-26392 GCA_049509935.1 Xanthobacteraceae bacterium
CGAGGTTCGCCTCGCGGCCGCCGGCGAGACTGTCGACGACCCGCACCCGATAGCCGCGCTCCAGCAGCAGATCCACCATGTGACTGCCGATGAAGCCGGCGCCACCGGTCACGACGGCGATGCGCTCCGTCATGCGGCGCGCAGATTCTTCATGCGGCGGACATTGTAGTAGATGTCGTCGGACATCGAGTTCACCAGCCGGCCCTGACGGAACGCCCGGCAGAGATCGCGCACTGCCTCCTCGATGCTGTGCCGCGGCGCGAAGCCGAGCACACGCCGGATCTTGTCGGAATTGATGTGATACGAGCGCATGTCGTCGCTCGGCGTGGTGACGATTCCGATCGGCGCCTTCTCGGGAAACTCCTGCTCGACCACGCGCTTGACCAGCCTGGCGATCTCCATGATCGAGAGGTTCTGGTAGCCGACGTTGAAGATCTGGTTGGCGATCTTCTCGTCCGCCGCGTCGAGCAGGACCTCGACGACGTCACAATAGTCGGCGATGTGCAGGTTCGGCCGCATCTGCTCGCCGCCGAACACCGTGATCCTGCCGTTGGAGATCGCGTGGTTGGTGAGAATGTTCACGCTCAAGTCGAGGCGCTGCCGCGGGGCATGACCGCACACCGTCGCCGGACGGAATATCACGCCGACGAAATCCGGCGACGTATGTTTGAGCAATATCGGCTCGCACAGGCCCTTGTATTTGTTATAGAGGGTGAGCGGGACCAGAGGATGGTCCTCGGTCACGTCGGGCTGGTCGGACACGCCGTAGACCGAGCTCGAGGAAGCGTAGACGAACCGCCGCACACCGGCATTCCTGGCGGCCAGCACCATCGGCTCGAAGGCGTGCATGTTGACCGAGGTCGAGAGCGGCTCGTCGAGCTCGAAGCTCGAGTCGTTGGAAATGCATGCGAGGTTGACGAACGCGTCGTGGCCCTTCACGGCCGCCGCCAGCGCTGCGGTATCGCGGATGTCGCCGCGCACCACCGACAGCGCGGGATCGCGCTTCGGCAGGAACTCGTCGCCGTAGTAGGCGATGTCGTAGACCGTCACCCGATGACCGCGGCCGAGCAGCTGCGGAACGAGCACCGACCCTACGTACCCTGCGCCTCCGGTGACGAAGACCCGCGAGAACCTGTTCGTTGCCATGCCGTCCCGCTCCTTGTTTGGCGCTCGAGGCGGCCCTCAGACGGCCGCCGGTCCGACCACCGCCGGCCCGATCCCGAGATCGCCGACGGGCTCCGCGCCGACGGCCGGCTCCGCAGCCGGGGTTTGCGGCGCGTTCTGCAGCTCGCGGTAGCGTTCGAGCACCTCGTCCGGCGTGCCGTCGGCGATGATCTGCCCGTGATCGAGAAGGACGGCGCGATTGCACATCTGGCGGATGAGCTCGTTGGAATGCGATGCCAGCACCATGATGTTCGACCGCGCGATGAGCGCTTCGACGCGGGCGCGAGCGCGGTCGGCAAAGCGCGCATCGCCGGCGCCGAGCCCTTCGTCGAGCAGGAGAATCTCCGGGTCGATCGCGGTCGCGATCGCGAAACCCAGCCTCACCACCATGCCGGCCGAGTAGGTGCGAACCGGCAGCGCGAGGTATTGGCCCAATTCGGCGAAAGCGTCGATCTCGTCCATCTTGGACTTGATCTCCCCGCGCGACATGCCGAGGTAGCGTCCGCACGTGATGATGTTCTCGTAGCCGGTTTCCTCCAGATCGAGACCGGGCGCGGTCAGGAACAGCGGCGAGACGCGGCCGTCGATGGTGCAGCGACCGTGGCTCGGCTCGTAGATTCCGGCGAGAACACGCAGCAGCGTCGACTTGCCGGCTCCGTTGTGTCCGACCAGGCCGAGCAGGTCGCCGTGGCGGAGCTGCAGCGAGACCCGGTCCAGCGCCCGCACCACGACCCGGCTGCCGCGCTGGCCGGTGCGCTTGAGCAGACCGCCGACGGCGCGGCCGATCAACTCGGTGCGAAAGCTCGGCTCCATGCCATAGAGCGGAAAGTCGACGACGACATTCTCCAGGGTTATCGAGGACATTGCCGTACTCTTGCGCTGCTCACAGCCAGTAGGGAATCCGCCGCCTGAAGCGGCTGAACAGGAACATCGCAAATGCCCAGCCGACGACGGCGCCGACCGAGCCGAGGATCCACGTCGGAAGCCCCGGAGCGCGGCCGAGCAGCGGCTCGCGCAGCAGCTCCAGCAGGTGGTAGAGCGGGTTGAACTGCACGACGAGAGCCATTCGCCCCTGGAGCTGACCGGGATTCCACAGCACCGGGGTGATGAACATCGCGATCTGCAGCAGGCTGCCGATCAGCGGCGCGACATCGCGGTAGCGGGCGCAGGCCATCGACAGGACCAGCACCATCCACATCGCATTGACGCAGAACAGAGCAAGACCGGGGACGAACAGCAGGGTTGCCCAGGTCGGCGCGAGACCGACATAGGCGCAGACCAGCACCATGATCACCAGGTTGTGCCCGAACAGCACCAGGTTACGCCAGATGACGGTGCACACCAGCACCGTGTAGGAGATCCGCAACTGCTTGATGAGCGCCTCGGCGAGCACGATCGCCACGCTTCCCTCCGTCAGAACGGCCGACACCATCATCCAGGTGATCATGCCCGACGTGAGATAGGGGAGGTAGGTCAGCGCATCCTGGCTCCAGACCCTCGACCAGACACCTCCGAGCATCACGACGAAGAGGCCGACGCTCGCTGTGGTCCAGAACGGACCGATGGTCGTGCGGCGGTAGCGCCGCAAGGTCTCGCGCCAGCCCAGACGTCCCCACATGTCCCACGCGAGGAACCCGGTGGTGACGTCGCGGACGGCTGCGGAATATTCGGGGACCATGTGATCAATCGCGATTCGGCGAGGTCGCAAAGCTACCGCACTCCGGGTGAAATCGCCTCCCCCGGCGCGTCGGCGATGAGCGCACCCGCCCTCGAGGAGACGGCGGGCGCGGATTTCAGCAACTGCCCGTCAGAAGGGCCGGCCCCGGCGCGATGTGATGCGGGTCGCAGCACGTACCTCGCAGGCGATCAACCACCGGCTTCCGTCGGTTCGAAAGCGCGGAGGTCGATGTCACCATTTATCTGAAACTGCCGACCGTTGATGGTTCAGCAGATTGCGCGCTTCACGAGCTGTCCACCTTGTCTCCGCCGGTCCTCGTCAGGATGAGAACCGGATCCGTATCCATGAGGATCAATCTGCACGGTTCCAGCGCCAGTCGTCACGAAGCGCACGTTTTATTTGCAGGACTTGTTGAATTGGCTTTGTTTGTATTGGCGGAACATGGCGGCACTTTGGCGGACTACGCGTCGAGCAACGCGACTCTGGGCGAGACTATGTCCATGTCATGTTCGCCGGACCACAACTGACGGCATCTCTCGTCTCCGCGATGCATCGTGGCGTTCCGCCATCCGGGCTGCCCGATCATCCGGACGGCGTCCGAGGTTTTGCCGGCGGTCGAGAGCTACCCGGCGGTGCCCGGTGATTCACGGCGCCGTTTCCATCGCGCGGCGAGCGCTCGTGACCGGAGTCCTCATCGTTGCGCCGGCATCGCATCACGCGATTCGCGACGGCGGAGACAACTGCCGGTGCCTCCACGTCGGGTTGTTGCTCGACGGGCGGACCTTTCCGATTGTTAATGTGCTCGCCATGTTTCCGAAATGTGGAGAAACTGAGAATAACGTCGTCTCGATGCCACTCTCGCGCTGACTTGCGTCCCGGCGTTTCGCCGCCCCATCAAGTACCGATCGGTGCACCAGAAGGACCACTCGGTTAGGACCCAATCGGTGCACCAGCGCATGTCCCGGCGAAAGCCTGACCGCGGGGTCGACCCGAAGGGTCGATCCGGGTCGCCGATCAGGGACGAGCGCCAACATGGAATCGACAGCGCTTCCGCAAGGAGGTTTCACCATGACCGGGAGGCGCGGTTCTCGCGGCACGGCAACGGAGCCCGGAAAGCAGCCTATGCGCGCCCCGAGGCTCCGATCGTCGAAACGGTCGAAGGCCGGTGCGGACCGAGCTGGATCCGGCCTCCCCGGCATCGTCGCCTCGACACCCTCCGGCTCGGTCGGGGCTCGAAGAGAGAGCGCTGCGGCCGTCGGCGGGTCGTTCGCGCCGATGTCGCACCGCCGGGGATTTGCCCGGTGACGGTCTGCGCCCCCGGATGGGAGAATTCGCCCGGCCCGGGACCGGCCATCGCCTATCTGCTGGGAGTGCCCCGCTCCGGCACCACGCTCCTCACGCTCCTGCTCGCTCAACATCCCGCCGTCCTGTGTCCGGCCGAACCCTGGCTCATGCTGGCTTTCGAGTCGCTCGGCTCTGTTCCCGCCAACCATCCGTGCGGGGCGGAGCTCATTCGCATGGGAACAGCCGCCTTGTTCGGTCAATCGCGGACACAGATGCTCGGATGGGCGGTAGAGGCCATCTATCACACGCTGCTGTCACAGCGCGGCAAACGGCTCCTGATCGACAAGACGCCGAGATACTATCACTGTCTGCCCTTCATCAAACAGGCGCTGCCGCAGGCCAAGTTCGTATGGATTCGCCGAAATCCTCTCGATGTCGCCGCCTCCTACAAGACGACATGGAAAGTCGATATCGCCCGGCTGATCCGCAAAGCGCGCGACAACCCGAATTTCTTCGACCTCACCCTGGGCTTCAGGATGCTGGCCGATTTCGCCGACGAGAACGACGTCTGTATCGTCGCCTACGAAGATCTCGTGCACAATCCGCAGGCGGCGGTGGACCGTATTTTTCGACATCTGAACCTCGCGCCCTGCGACCTCAGGGCCCTGGACCCCGGTTCCCTGGCCTATCCGCCGGGTGCGTTCGGGGATCAGAAGGCTTATCGGGCGCGATCCATCTATACGACGTCGATCGGACGCTACCTCTCGGCGCTGTCTCGCGCCGAGCTCGAAGCGATCTTGGGACTCCTGGGCCGAGAGCTGTTCGACCGCATCGGATACGGATCGGCGTACGACGCGGCACGCCTCAAAGTGGGACATGCAGTCAGGGACCGATCCCGCGCGAGGTACGAGGAGGCGCTGCGCCTCCTGGGAGGACGCGACGCGCGGAAGGCGGCCGGTCCGGGCCTGAGGACCAGCCAGGGCTGGCGGCTCGACGGCGAGGCCGGTTGGTGCGGAAGCGCCATGGCCGGGTGCGACGCGTCCGTGGCATCACGCAGCTGGGGAACAGCGGCGCTGCTGCGCAGCTTGCGTGCGCGTCTTCCACGGCCGCTTCGATCCTGACGAACGGCACGATGCGGTCGGCCGGCACCCGCGACATCGCCGGAGGCGGCTTCGGGCCGACTCGAGCCCCGCCGATACCCGCGATCGGCGTCAGTCTGGCGGCCGCCGCGGAATCGTGACCACGAACTCGGCACCGGGATCGTGCGCGAGAACCGCCACCGAGCCGTGCAATTGCCGCACGAAGGAATTGACGATCCGCATGCCCAGGCCCTTCGCCTTGCGGGGATCATAGCCTTCCGGCAGACCGGCGCCCCAATCGCGCACCGATATCGCGAACGCATCGTCGCCCGCGCCTGCGATGGTCACCCGGATTTTCCCGCCCGAGCGACCCTGATAGGCATACTTTGCGGCGTTGGTGGTGAGCTCGTTGACGATCAACGCCGATGAGATTGCACGATCGGTCTCGATGTCGATCCCATTCTGCACATTCGTTTGAATCTCGCATTGCGACACGCTGGCGTCGAGGTCCTTGCAGACGGTCCGGATATACAGACCGACGTCCATGCGCTCGACATCGGACCCGTGATACAGCTGCTCATGGGCTCTGGCGATCGCGGTGACCCGGTGTGCGGCCTCGTCCAGATGCGCCGTCAGCTCGGCATTGTCGACCTCGCCTGCCTGCAGGCGAAGCATGCTGACGACGATCGACAGGCTGTTCTTCACCCGATGGTTCATCTCCGTCAGGAGAAACTTGTGGCGCTCCAGCGCGGCCTTGAGGCTCCGCTCGTGACGCTCGCGCTCGATCGCCATGCCGAGAATGTTGGCAGCCCCTTGCAGGAACGCGAGGTCGTGCTCCTCGAACGCGTCCTCGGACCGGCTGTCGACCTCCAGCACGCCGAATGGCCTGCCGTCGCCCTGCAGAATGACGTTCATGGCGCGAATGATGTTGTGGTTCTGCAGGATCTCGGGAGTCCTGAACCGCTCCTCGTTCTGCAGGTGGTTCGATATGACCGGCTTCCCGGTTCGCAGCGCGAATCCCGCCGGGGATGCCAGGTCGGCGCCGACGCTGGCAGCGCCGACGACGCCCGGACCCCAGCCCACGCCGGCACGGACCAGGAAGCGATTTTCGGACGGAAAATGCTCGAGGACCTTGCAGAATTCGACCCGCAGGCCTTCGGCCGTCAGTCGCGCCGTACCCTCGAGCAGCTCGTCGAAGGAAGCGCCCTGCAGCGCGCTGACGCCCAGCTCGGCCAGTATCTCCTGTTGCCGGATGCGCTGCCACAGGGCGCGCGTCGTCATGTCAGGACTGTCACCTTGAGGTGATGGTTCGACGATCGGCGAATCGCCCCCATCGGGTGGACACATCAATCGATCCCGTCCCGTTCAACGCTCATGTCCTGCAAAGCCCGAGGCCGGCGACCGCCCGGTCGCTGCGATGCCCGGAGTTATATCCAATTCATGGGCTGAGTCCATCGCCGGGAGGTTCCGGCGCCGTCGGCGCCTGCGGCGGCGCGCCTGCCCGGTGGTCACGATAGATGCGCAGCGCGAACTGGCCGGCGACGTGCGATCGCATCTCGGTGACCGCGGACTGCACGACGGGCGGCATCTCGGCGAACGCCGGCAGCGGGCCGCCGTAGGCGTCGGGAAGCACCAGCGGCGCCAAGGCGTTGGCAAAAGCCATGTCCGAGAGCGAGAAGCGATCGCCCACGAGGTAGCGGCGACCATCCGCCAGGCGCGCATCCACGGCATCGACGGTTGCTCTGATTTGCCCCAGCGCCTGCTCCGCAACGCTGGCCGAGAGACCCAGCCCCCAACGCAGGAAGCCCGCGAACAGCGGGTAGGCGCAGCGCACCGCGAGTGCTTCCCAGGCCGGCGTTCCCTCCGTCAGCGGGCGGATCATGATCGCGCGGTGCGGCAGCAGATTGAAGTAGGCGAAGGCGGTCGTGGCGGCGCCCAAGGTTGCGTTGAACGCCGTCCAGTCGGCCTCGACGGTTTCGCGGTCGCGTCCAGCGAGCAGCAGGTTGCGGTCGGCGGGACAGAGCGGATCGAAAGTGTCGATGAGCTTGCGCACCGTGTCGAGCGGCGGTTCGGAGCCGCCGTACAGGAGCGGAAAGTGGAGCGTCGAGCCGTGCCACAGCGTCGGCAGGAAAGACAGGATGATGGTGTGTCGCCGCTCCTCGTAGGGGATGCGATAGTGCGCGAGCAGGAATCGAGCGAGCTCGCAATCGAGGCTGGGGGGAAACGTGATCATGACGGCCGCGGCCGCGGCGCGGGCGTGCGGCCCGGAGACGACGGCTGCAGGGTCGGCGGGCTGCCGATCGCGATCGCCGGCTCCGCCGCGATCCGAAGCATCGTGGCGCGGTCCACTCATTGCTCGTCCCAATCCCGTCCGTGCTCCCGTTCAAACAGCCGCGCGCGGCTCGGCGTTCGCTTCGCGGTTCCCCGGGAGCTGCGAAGACCTCTGCAAACGTTTGGACGATAGATGTTTCCTTGTTGATTTGACAGAGGATCATTGCTCCGAGCCGGCGTCCCAGGTCGCGCACCGCCGTGCCCTCGCGACGTCCGCCCGGCGCCGGGCAGGTCAACGGTTCGCGCCCGTCGCGACCGGGACCGCCGGCCGCCAACCGGCAATTCCGCATCATGTCCTCGCCGGCACCGGCAGACTCCAGGCCGGACTGCGGATTGCACCGCCGCTCATTCCCGCCGGGATGCGGCAGCGCCGCGGCGCGTCAGGCCGCGCTCGCGGACCAGCGAGACCGCGCCGCACTGTCATCGATTTACACGATAATTCAATCATTTGCGCCATCGGCTCGGCGACCCGGCGCAGCCCCGTGTGATTTTGCGAACTTGACTTGTTATGCAACCCAAAATATGGCACGGTGGATTTTCCAGTGGTTGGCAGGTCAACGACATCGACTGACATCCGGGTGACCGGTAACCGAGTTCCGTTGTCGAAAAGCCGCTTGTTGTCTTGCACTCGAATAGCCCGGGTGGGGGGTCACGATGTCCAATGTCGCCGGCAAAGCGTACGGCATGAACGTCATTACGCCGATGCATCCCGGTCTGACCTGGATCAATCGCGCGCTCTTCATGGTCTCGCGCGCGATCCCGAGCACGCTGAGCGGTCTGCTCGGCCTGTCGATCATCCATTTCGCGCGCTGGGTCATCATCAAGCGCGCCAGCTGGCCGGATCTCGGCCAGGGCGGGCAGGAGCTGAAGAACGACTACATGCTGTTCTGCAGCAATTTCAACGGCACCTGGGACCAGTACATCGACGCCTTTTCCGACGGCATCCCGGGCGGACTCGACACGCTCTGGTACTCGAGCACGAGATATCCGCATTCGATACCGATTTCGCCCTTCAAGACCTACATCAGGGCCAATCAGATCGACACCGACTACTACTACAATTCGGTGCCCGGCGCCGCCCAGCGCGACGTCAAGGCGGCGTTGCGGGTCCGTCGCGCCGTTCTGGCGCTGGCCGCGCGGCATGGCTCGCTGGCCCCGGCGGATTTCCAGAAGCTCTACATCGCCACGCTGACCGGGGTGCAGAACGACCTCGGCTATCAGGGCTACGCGCCGGTCGCCAGCAACGACACCGAGAACGCGGACCGGAACCGCCAGGCGTATGCCGACGAGGAGCCCGAGGCCGCCAAGGCGCTCCTGTGAGCATGCCCGCCGCCTGATCGAGGGACGACCGATGCCGACATACGACGGAGGACACTATTTTCTCAGCGCCGTGGTGCCGATACGCACTGACACGATGAATGACGGCCTCGCCGATACCTCGCCGGTCCATGCGCTGCGCAAGCGTCTCTCCATGCTGCCGACCGCCGCGCAGACGCCGGCCTGCGGCAACGTGCAGTGCCCGTTCGCGCTCAGCACGCGGACGCATTTCGCGCGCCTGGCGATCATCGACGACGTCGCCTACAACGGACGGGAGGGGCGCAACACGCTGTTGGGCCAGTTGTTCGGCACCGACCTGGTGATCGCGCAGCCGCAGGATCACCTGTCCTGTCCGTTCCTGCTCTTCGCGGTGGATTTCGACGCCGCGAGCGGCGCCGACAGCGAACGCAGGTCCTATCTGGTCGACCTGTGGGACAAGATGGGACCGGATCTGCGCAACATATTCGCGTTCTGCCAGGGCTTCGAGCAGAGGGTGAAGGACGGGTCGTCGTTCGCCGACTACATCGCCGCTTGTCAACTCGAAACGACGATGTCGTTCAACGACTATTACGTCGATTCCCTCAACCTTCCGACCTGGCCGTCCAAGGCATACCTGTGGGCCGGCGGGGCGAGCCTCCTCGCGGTCGTGCTGGGCCTGGCCGGCACGCTGATCCTGCTGGTCGCCCAGCTGTTCGGTCCGTCCCTGGCATCGCCCCTGCGTTTCTCGGTCGTTCTGACGGCCGTCGGCATCGTGGCGCTCGTCATCGTCGCCGTCGGCGCCTATGCGAGCGTGATGGCGGCGGGCGAAAAGCCGTTTCCGACGGCACCGGATTCCAATCTTCCGACCGTGCTCAAGGCGCTGCATCTGCAGCGCGCGTTCACGCGTTTCGCGATCGACAGCCAGATGCTTGCGGTCGGCACCGACGGGTCGTCGGCGCAGAGGCTGTACGACGAGTTTGCGACGTTCCTCGCCGTCAACAAACCCAACGAGCTTGGCGATCCCACGCAAAAGCCGGGCGTCATCGGCGTGTAGAGGCGCACCATGACCGTCGCACTCGACCTGGCGGACATCCAGGGCAACATCCTGAGCGCCTACGGGAAGCAGGGCTTTCCCAAAGGGCGCTTCATCACCCTGCACGTCGACGACGCCAGGAGCGCGCGCAGGTTCGTGACCGAAATGCTGCCCGCGATCACCACCGCGCTGCGATGGCCCTCGCATCGCTCGAAGGCCCCGACCGGGGCGGTCGCGGTCACGCGTCCGGAGGTCGCCATCAATATCGCGTTCACGTTCTATGGCCTAGTCGCCCTCGGCATTCCGATCCGGACGTTGCGCAGCTTGCCCGACGAGTTCATCGACGGGATGATGACGCGGGCGCCGATGCTCGGAGATAATTTCAACGGGCGCGATCCCATGCTGGCGTGGGACGACGTGTGGACGGCGGCCAAGGGCGCCCGTCTCACCGACCCGAGCACCGTGCACATCCTGATCACCCTGAACGCCCAGATGAAGGACGACGGAACCCCGGTCGCGACGCTCGACGTCAGGACCAGGGAGATCGAAGCCCTTATCAAGAGCGTCGGCGGCGTGCGGATCCTGCCCGGACACAATCCTCCCGGTCAGGCCTCCGCGCCGTTTCAGGAGTTGACCGCACTCACCGGGCGTCTGGACGGGAAGGTGGTCCCGCTGCCGACCGAGCATTTCGGCTACACCGATGCAATCGGCGACCCGGTGTTCGACGGCCAGTATCCGGGCCATCACGAAGCGAACGTCGCGGTTGGCAACGGCGCGGTCGACGGCGCGGGCAAGTGGCGCCCGCTCGCCACCGGCGAGTTCCTGCTCGGCTATCCGGACGAGGCGCAGGAGATCGCCGGCGCCGCGATGCCGCTCGCCTTCAGCCGCAACGGCACGTTCATGGCCTATCGCAAGCTGCATCAGAACGTCGTCGCATTCCGCAGCTTCATGACCGAGACCGCCGCGCGCTTCGGCGCCGTCTTCGGCATCGCCGATCCGTCCGACGCGATGGAGACCCTCAAGGCGAAGATCGCCGGCCGATGGTCGGACGGGGTGCCGCTGTCGCGCGCGCCGACGATCGCCGATTGGAAAAAATTCAACCTCGAATATCCGCCAACGTCGCCCCGGCGCATTCGGGCGCTGTGCGATTTCACCTACGGCGACGACCCCGTCGGGATCAAGTGTCCGATCACCGCCCACATGCGACGGATCAATACGCGCGACGGGCTGGCGCCGAGCGCAACCGACGGGTCGGTGCTCAACAATCGTCGCCGCATCATCCGGCGCGGGCTGCCGTACGGCGACTCCGCGGACGGCGTACCCGACTCGGCGGAGCACGGCATCATCATGCTGATCGTGTGCGCGAGCCTGTTCCGGCAGTTCGAGTTCGTGCAGCAGCAGTGGCTCAACTACGGGCTCGACGCCGCCGCCGGCAACGACACCTGTCCGCTCGTCGGCAACCATTCGCCGGGCGGCGGGCACGCCGGTCCGAAAGCCAAGTACGTCATCCCGTCCGATCCGAAATCGGGCCGTCCGCCGTTCATCGTCGAGGGCATCCCCCAGTTCGTCGAGACCAGAGGCGGGGAATATTTCTTCGTGCCCAGCATGACGGCGTTGCGCATGATCGGCATGGGCGTCGTCGACCCAACGTGACGGCCGGCGCGAGATCGAAGGGGTCGGCATGTCGGATCTGGTCAATGTCATCACGTCGATCCTGCTGCGCCTGCGCATGGCGATCGAAGGAGTTGCGGCGGTCTTCCAGATCGGAGCCGCGATCCTCTCGGCCAGGGGCGACGGGCTGAAGGCGAAAGCGGCGGCCGCGTTCGCGGAGCCGCACCTGCAGCGTGTCGCGTTGCGGCCGCTGCGGGCCTTCGCGCCCAATTTCGTCCTCTCCAGGCGGCTCATCGCGGCCTATCCGAACACTGGCACCGCGATCGTCACGCGCTACCAGGACGTCGTCGAGGTTCTCGACCGCAACGCCGATTTCGAGGTGGTCTACGAGCCGAGGATGCGGGCGATCACCGGCGGCGAGAATTTCTTCCTCGGCATGCAGGACACCGCGCGCTACGAGCGCGACGTCTCCAACATGCGCCTGGCGATGCGGCGTGACGATGTCACCACGATTGTCGAGCCGCTGGCACGCCGCCTGGCCGAGCAGATCGTCGCCGGGCGGTCGAACCGCATCGACGTGCCCAAGGATCTGTCCCTGCCGGTGCCGACTGCGATCGTCACCGACTATTTCGGCATCGCCGGCACGCAGGCGGCCGATCTTGTGGCCTGGGCGACGATGATGTTCTGGTATCTGTTCATCGATCTCGCGGCCGATCCGGCGCTCGACCGCAAGGTGGGCGACGCCGCGCCGGCCTGCCGCTCCGCCATCGACACCGCGATCGCCGCCCGCAAGGCAACGGGCGAAGCGAAGGACGATGTGCTCGGCCGCTGCCTCGTCCTGCAGAAGGCCAATCAGCCGGGCATGGACGATCTCGGCATCCGCAACAATCTCATCGGGCTGTTGATCGGTGCGATCCCGACGATCTCCAAGGCCTGCGTGCAGGTGCTGGACCAGTTGCTCGAGCGGCCGCAGGCGCTGGCGTCGGCGCAGGCCGCGGCGCGCGCCGGTGACGACGCATTGTTTGCCGCACATGTCTTCGAGGCGTTTCGCTTCAACCCGATCAACCCGCTGATCTACCGGCGCGCCGCGCGCGATACCAGGATCGCGGCGGGCAGCCTGCGCGCACGCAGCATTCCCAAGGGCACCATGGTGCTCGCCCTCAATCTGTCCGCCATGTTCGACCCGCTGAAGATCGCGGCACCCGAATCCTTTCGCACCGACCGTCCGTGGGGCGACTACATGTTGTGGGGATACGGCATGCACGCCTGTTTCGGCGCCCATATCAACCGTGCGGTCATCCCGGCGATCCTCAAGCCGCTCCTGGCCAAGCCCGGCCTGCGCCGCGTCGCGGGCGACGCCGGCCGGGTCGATTACGGCGGGACACCGTTCCCGCAGTCATTCTCGGTCGAGTGGAGTTGATGACCGGGACGAGCCCGGTCACGACGCGCGCTACGATCACCTCGTCTTGCGCTGGTGCCTGGCCCTCGTTTTGGTGGCACGCTTCGTCTTCGTGGGCGGCCTATTGCCCTTCGCCGCGGACTTTCTGCCAGGCATTTTTCCGGCCTTCCCGGCCGGCGCCTTCCTCACCGGCGTTTTCCTCACCGGCGTTTTCCTGGCCGGTGCCTTCCGGGCCGGCGTCCTCTTCGCCGGCGTCCTGTTTGCGGACGTCTTTCTTGCGGGCGCTTTTCTAGCGGGCGTCTTCTTGGCGGCAGGCCTCTTGGCGGGCGTCTTCTTCGCCGGTGCCTTCCTGGCCGGTGCCTTCCTGGCCGGTGCCTTCCCGGCCGCCGGCTTCCCGGCCGGCGGCTTCCCGGCCGGCGGGTTCTCGGCGGGCGGCTGCTTCGGCGACGACGTCCTGGCCCCCTTGGGCGCTTGCTTGCTCGCCGCGGCCTGCTTCCCGGGCGCGGGCGCCGCGGCGTCGATCGCCGACCAGTCCACGTTCTTGGTGGCGGCGAGCCCGGTCGGCAGCGGCAGGCCGGCAAACAGGTAACGGTCGCGCATCTGGATCCGGGACGGATCGTAATAGGGCTTCCACCACGGGGCTGGCGCGTTCGGCTTGCCCGGATACCACAGCGTCAAGGGCGGTTCCGCCTGCGTGACCTGCTGCATCGCCTTGCGGAAGTGATAGTGGTCGAACAGCGCCACTGCCTCGATCGCGAACATGTTGGCGACGGCGGCGTCCTCGATCATCGCGAGGCTGTCGCCGTTCGCCTGCTCGCCCCCGGCCGCCAGATTGGACGAGCCGGTGAACACTGTCGGGTTGCCGGCGTTGAAGTCGACCACGACGAACTTGTCGTGGATGTGCATGCCGGGGCCGCCGCTGAACTCCTTCTTGAACGGCTCCGGCACGTTCTTGGTGAGGGCGGCGAAGCTCGTCATGATTCCCATTTCGCCGTCGGGACTTTGCACCGCCAGGCCCTTGTCGGTCTCCACGGTGCCGTAGGAGAACACCGTGGGCTCGGCCGCGATCGTCCGCAGCGAGGCGAGGACCGGCCCCTGGCCGGTCGGCTCCATCACGGCGAAGAACACCGAGCTCGTCGCCTTGCGGATACGCTCCGTCATCGGGCCGAGCGAGACGCTGAAGTCCTTGTGCGGCGACAGCGCGAGCGAGAATTTCGGCAATGCGTCCGTGCCGGTCGCCGAGCACGGCATATAGCCCCTGGCGATGGCGTCGGCCTCGAAGGGCGTGGCCTTGACGTTGTTCTTGAACGCATTGTCGAAGGCCGCGGCGAATGCGCGCTGCCGCCGGAATCACGTTTGATGAAGACCTTGTTGTGCTGGTAGCGGTTGAACTTGCCCTGGCGGACGTTGGCGTCGCCGGCCGCCGCGATGATCATCCTGGCGGAATCGACCTCGACCGGCATCACCCCCGACTTGCTCGGCTTCGAGTGCAGCGCGGCGTTGTCGAGAATGGCGCGCAGCCGTCCCTGCTTGCCCATCCGGCAGATCGCCGCGATGATGTCGGGCTCGTCGAGATCGTAGGCGAAGACGTCGACCCGGGCGGTCGCATCCTGCTCGCAGTCGGCGATGAAGGCGAACAGCTGCGCGCGCGCGTCGGCGCCGAGCCATGCGTACTGGGCGTCGAACGGCTTGGTGTCGAAGTCGGGCGTCCTCGCCCCGGCGGGCCGGATGTCCTTGTTCTGGAACTTGTCCGCATAGGCCTGCGACGCGATATAGCCGCGGGTGAACGCGGGCCGGAATCGGGTGTGAATCTGCTTCACCGGCTCGGCCCTGATGGTGACCTCGGGGCCGGCCCTGGTGGCGAATCCCTGACCGGTGAAATAGAGCGCCCGCACCCGATAGGTGATCGGCACATCGAACCCGTCCGCCGGGACGTCGACCCAGCGGAACTTCTGGAACGGCGCCTGATCGGAGTCCGTCCACTCGCGCGTCTCGGCGGTGGTCTGGTCGTTGACGCCGCTGGCGAAGCCGATGCGGTTGGGCAGGATCTCCTCCGCCTTGCCGTCGTACTTGCGCCAGATCGCAAAGCCCGCGAGGTTCTTGTCGGTATCGTTGACGCTGCCGTCGCCGAGCGACATGGCTATCAGGATCTTGTTGTCGCCCGGATAGACGACAACGTGCAGACCCGCGTCGTCGGCGGAAAATGTCGTCGCTTCCATGGGGGGCCCTCCGGTGCCGGGGAACCGACTATCGATCAACCGAAGCGTAAATGCAATCTCAAACTCAGGTTATACGTGTAGACTTCCCGGAGCGGGATCCTGAGCCGCCGGTCCGTCCTCGGGTCTGGAACAATCGAAACAGGAGGTCCCCGAAAGACGGCCTTCCGCCAGGGCTGGGGCCTGTGCACCGCCAGCTCGCGGCCCTGGTGGCGCGGATCTGAGACTCCCTGCGGCATATCCCGATCGAGCCCGATCGGGATATGCTCGGATTCCGCAACAAGGATCTTCCGCAACGAGGGTGCCGACGCGATGCCCAAGGACTACGCCGACATGCGCGCATCGGTGCTGCGCGAGCTCGATGGTCTCGCCTACGAGGTCGACGAGCAGCGCAAGATCGGATGGCTGCTCCTCGATCGGCCGCCGCTCAACGTCGTGTCCTATCGCGGGCGCTTCCAGATCGCCGCGATCATCGATGCGTTCGGCGAGGACCCGGACGTCCGCGTCGTCGTCATCCGCGGCAGGAACGGCATCTACACGTCGGGCGGCGACGTCAAGGCATTCCCGCTGATCGAGCGCGACGGCATGTCCCACCTCGCCTGGAACATCGCGGCGCCGGAGCGCTGTCCGAAGCCGGTGATCTGCGCGATCGAGAAATACGCCATGGGCGTCGGCCTCGAGCTCGCCATGGCATGCGACATCCGCATTGCCACCAGGGACAGCGTGATCGCGCTGCCCGAGGTGACGCTCGGCCAGATTCCCGGCAGCGGGGGCAGCCAGCGCATCGCCCGCATCGCCGGGCTCACCCGCGCGGTCGACTTGATGATGCTCGGCCGACGCATTCTGGCGCCTGAGGCCCATCAGTGGGGCCTCATCACCCGCGTGGTCGACGATTCGGCCGCGCTCGACGAGGCGATCGACGAGGCCGTCAACAAGCTCGGGTCGCAGTCGCCGCTGGCGCTGAAGACCATCAAGCGCGTGCTCAACACGACCTACGACACCAGCCTTGGCGTCGGCCTCGAGCTCGAGGGCCACGCCTACGAAAAGCTGCGCGACAGCGAGGACTACAAGGAAGGGATCGTGGCGTTCACCGACAAGCGCAAAGCCAACTTCAAGGGGAGCTGACGCGCCCGATGAGCCTCACCACCATTCTCTACGATACCGCGGACCGCGTCGCGCGGATCACGCTCAATCGACCCGAGCGCCTCAACGCCATGAACCAGCTGATGCTCGACGACATCGGCCGAGCGCTCGACGACGCCGAGCGCGACACCGGCGTCCGGGTGGTGCTGGTGACCGGCGCCGGCTCGGCGTTCTCGTCGGGCTTCGATCTCAAGGAGCAGATGGAGAGCCGGCCGACCGGCACCGCGCAATGGCGCGGCATCCTGCGCCGCGACTTCGACACCATCATGCGGTTCTGGCGCTTCCCCAAGCCGACCATCGCGACAGTGCGCGGCGCCTGCCTGGCGGGCGCCTGCGAGCTGGCGATGGCGTGCGACATCACAATCGCCGCCGAGGACGCGTTTTTCGGCGAGCCCGAGCTCAAGTTCGGCGCCGGCATCGTCGCCATGATCCTGCCGTGGATGGTCGGGCCGAAGCGCGCCAAGGAGATCATCTTCACCGGCGAGGACCGGATCGCGGCGACCCGGGCGCGCGATATCGGCATGGTCAACCGGGTGGTTCCGTCCGCCGACCTCGACGCCGAAGGGCTCGCTCTGGCGCGGCACATCGCAGTGGTCGAGCCGGAATTGATGCGGCAGACCAAGCGCGCGATCAACCAGGCCTGCGAGGCCCGCAGCATGGCCGAGGCGCTGTCCGCGGCCCTCGACATCGACCTCGAGATCGAAGGCGCCGGCTCGCCCGACAAGATCGCATTCATGGACGTGGCCCGTCGCGAGGGCCTGCGCGCCGCCATCGCCTGGCGCGACGCGCGGTTCGCCAGCGCATGTTCCGGCGAAGTGGTCACCGGTTCGCCGGCAGGAACATGCGCCACATGAACGATGTTCCGGCGAAGTGGTCACCGGTTCGCCGACACGTTGAAGCGCGCCCCGCGGCTCGTTTCACGGGCGCTTCAGCGCTCATTGGTGAACAGATCCGGCCGCCGCAGTCTCAGGGTCTGGACCAGCACCAGCGTCTTCATGTCGGTGAGCTTCCCGCTGTCGGCCAGTACGGCGAGATCGGCGAGCGCCATCTCGACCACGGTGGTGGACTCGTGCTCGGCGGCGATGCCGCCGCCCGCCGCAGTCCGGTCGGCCGGCCGATAGGGCGCGAGATAGAGGTCGATCCGTTCCGTAGACACCCCCGGCATGGTCCAGGCGGTCACCACGTGCTCGATGATCCCGAGCTCGAGCCCTGCCTCCTCGAGCGCCTCGCGGCGCACGCAGGCTTCCGGATCGAGATCCTCGACGATGCCGGCGACCGCCTCGAGCGTCTCATCCTGGCGAGTTGCAAAATACGCCGGCGCGCGAAACTGGCGGACCAGGATGGCGGTGCGGCGCGCGGCGTCGTAGGGCAGGACGCCCGCCGCAGTCCCGTGATCCTCGATCTCGCGCCCGACCTTCTGGCCATCCGGCATCAGGAATGTGGCCACCAGGTAGCGGCCCCATCCCTGATACACCATGTCGGTCGCAATCATCTGAATTGTCATGTCTCTGCGGTCCCGTTCGTCGTGACAGTGGAAAACTCAGCGCTGCCCCAAGGTAACCCTTGTCGACGAACATTGTACTTGTTCGAATCTCGCGGCGAACGGCTCGAGGACTGGAAGACCCGGCCCATACCGGTCGGGTCAGACGTTGCGGCACAACGGCAACCGGCGTCCGGCATGTGGGCGTCGACGGTGTCGAGCGCCGAATGCTGTCGGGACGGTCGATTTTGCTACATTGCAAGGCCGGGTATGGTACTTAAAATTGGTTGAAATCTTGTTGAATATTCTCGGCGACTTGTCTTAATCATAGCTGTATCTCGTTACGGATTCGGCTTGATCCACGGATGGCGCTCCCGTATCGGTTGACGCGGGTAGTTTGCGAAGGGCCGAGCCGGATGTTTGGTGATTTGCTGATGTCTGACCGGTCCCTCATCGCGACTTGCCTAGCAGAAGACGGGCTGGAAACGAAGTGGAGCAGATCCTGCGCGGCATTCTCATGTCGACGCAAGACGAAACGGGATGTTGGCGATGTCATCGCAAGCGTCTTTCGATGTGCAACCGAGGAAGAAGCAGTGCAAACAAGACGGGTGCGCGTCGTGGATCTCCTGGGCGGGCCTCTCCGGGCTCGGCTGCCCCGGGCCATCAACGTGAACGGCTGCATCGCAGCCTGGTCTGTCTCTTGAGAGGTGAGAAAGTAATGAATAGCGTAAGAGAAATCTCGGTGAACAAGCGCAGCGGCGACCCTCGGGACGCCGAGATCGGCAAGCGCATCCGCGCGTTGCGGCTGGAGCGCGGGCTGTCTCAGACCGAGCTGGGGAATCTGCTCGGCGTTACGTTCCAGCAGATCCAGAAATACGAAAAGGGCGCCAATCGCGTGGCGGCGGGACGGTTGCAGCGGGTGGCCGAAGCGCTGGAGGTTCCGATCACGTTCTTCTACGCGGGCTCCACCGGCGAGCACGAGAACATCGAAGCCGACTCGGTCGACGTCGGCCTCGGCTTCCTGGAGACCGCCGGCGCGGTGCGGCTGGTGCGCGCCTTCTCACGCATCCAGGACCCGGAAATGCGCCGGGCCCTGGTCGAGCTCACCGAAAAGATCGCCGGGTGAGCTGACGATCTTTCCGGGCGCGATGGCGCGGCCGGCGCGGCCGATCGCCGTGGTCGTCCCCCGACCCGGTTCTCCGGGTCGCGCGTGCTCCTCGAGGCGAGCATCCGCCTCGCCGGACCACGCGACGGGGACGGCCAGGGCGCCCGGAAGACCACCCGTCAGATCGACACGTCCGGCGAATCCCGGCGTTCGGCGCCGGCCAGGACCTCGACCTCCTCGAGAAAACGCTCGAGCTGGTCGACGGCCGCCGTGATCTCCAGCACATGGGTCTCGACCGCAAGGTCCGGCGCGGCCGGCGCCTCGTAGGGCGCGCTGACGCCGGTGAAGCCGGCAATCGCCCCGCTCCTGGCGCGGCGATAGTGGCCCTTGGGATCGCGCTGCTCGCAGATCTCGGGCGGCGCCGCAGCGAATATCTCGTAGAACCGCGAGCCGCCGATCGCCCGCGCGGCCGCCCGGTCGGCGGCCGCCGGCGAGACCGCCGCCACGATGGCGATGACGCCGTTGCGGGCGAGATGCGCCGCAACCTCGGCGATGCGCCGGATGTTCTCGGCGCGGTCGGCGGCGGAAAAGCCGAGATCGGCATTGAGGCCGTCGCGCAGCGTGTCGCCGTCGAGCAGCATCGGCATGCCGCCGCGGGCGAACAGGCGTTCCTCGAGCGCCCGGCCGAGCGTGGATTTGCCCGAGCCCGGAAGCCCGGTGAGCCAGACCACAGCGCCGCGGTGCCCGAAGCGACGGGCGCGCTCGGCCGCCGGCACGGCGGACTTCACCGGCACGATGGTGGCGCGCTTGCGCGCGCCCTCCGCGGCGACATCGACCGACAGCACGAGGCCGCCGCCGGCGATGCGGCCGTCGGCTTCGAGCACGATGCGGCCGGTCCGCGCGTTGACCGAATAGGGGTCGGCGGCGACCAACCGCGTCAACGCCAATTCGATCTCGCCAACGTGGTTCTGCGCGATGTCCGCCGCTCCGAGCGAGGACAGGCGCCCGGGATCGATGGCATGCTCGATCTTGACCACCGTGCCGCGAACGCCCGCGGTCCCGATGCGCACATCGAGGCTGGCGCCGACGCCGAGCGACGTCTCGCCGAGCCAGAACACCCGGGCACGCAACCGCCGCACTGCTTTCGGCCGCATCGCGGCGGTCGCCACGATGTCGCCGCGGTCGATGAAGATCTCGCTGTCCAGCGTGATGCCGACGGACTCTCCGGCGCTCGCCCACTGCGGCCCGGGCCCGGCGACCGGCGCCGGCCACGTCTCGATCGAGCGCACCCGGGCGGCCGTTCCCGACGGCATGACCACGATGGCGTCGCCGACCGCGATGCGCCCGGTCTCGATGCGTCCGGCAACGATGCGCCGATCGTCGAACTTGTAGATCGCCTGGACCGGCATGCGCAGCGCCAGATCGCGCAGCGGTCGCGCCGGCGCGAAGTCGTCGAGCGCCTCGAGCACCGTCGGACCGCGGTGCCAGGCGATCCGCGAGGTGCGCCGCGCCACCCCATCGCCCTCGCGCGCCGAGATCGGGATCACCGCCTGCGCGGTCAGTCCGAGATCGGCCAATTCGGTCGAAATGTCCGCCTCGACCTCGCGGAACCGCCCCTCGTCGAAGCCCACCCGGTCCATCTTGTTGATGACCACGGCGATCTGGCGCACCCCGAGCAGGTGCAGCAGATAGCCGTGCCGGCGGGTCTGATCGCGCACCCCCTCGACCGCATCGATGATCAGCAGCGCGGCATCGGCCTGGGAGGCGCCGGTAATCATGTTGCGCAGGAACTCGGTATGGCCCGGCGCATCGATCAGGACCACGTCGCGCGCCGTGGTACGGAAGCGGATCTGGCTGGTATCGATGGTGATGCCGTGGTCGCGCTCGGTCTGCAGCGCATCGAGCAGAAATGACCATTCGAACCGCATGCCGCGGCGCGCGCTCGACGAGCGCAGCGTCTCCAGCTTGCCGTCCGGCAGGCTCCCGGTCTCGTGCAGCAGCCGGCCGATCAGGGTGGACTTGCCGTGATCGACGTGGCCGACGATGACGATGCGGATGAGCGCCCGCGCCTTGGCGGCGTGGGTCTCGGGGAGTGGATCGGCAACAGGCATGTACATCGGCACTCCTCACAAATAGCCCGATGCGCGCAGGCGCTCGAAGGCGTCCTCGGATTCGTGGTCCATGGCACGACCGGAACGTTCAGGCACCTTGGTCGCCTCGAGCTCGACGAGAATGTCGTCGATCGTCCGCGCCTGCGAGGCGACCGGGAACGTGATGTCGGCATCTCCGAGCGAACGGTAGCGCCGGCCGTCTCGCGACAGATAGAGCTCGATGATCGGGATGTTCTCCCGCCGCGTGTAGGCCCAGACGTCGGCCTCGGTCCAGTGCAGGATCGGATGGACGCGCATGTGCGCGCCGGGCGGCGGCGTGGCGTTGAAATGGTCCCAGAATTCTGGCGGCTGGTCGCGCACGTCCCAGCTGCCTTCCAGCCCGCGCGGCGAGAACACCCGCTCCTTGGCGCGCGTCGGCTCCTCGTCGCGACGGATTCCGGCGATCAGCCCGTCGAAGCCGTGCCGGGCGAGCGCGAGCTTCAATCCCTCGGTCTTGCGCGCCGCCGAGCGTGCGGCCGGCGGCAGGGTCGGATCGATGTCCTCGATTGGCGGGCAGGGCTCGACGAGGAGATCGAGGTGCCATTCCGTCCGGTAGCGGTCGCGGAAGGCGTACATCTCGGGAAATTTCTTGCCGGTATCGACATGGAGCACCGGAAACGGCACCCGACCGAAGAAGGCTTTGCGCGCCAGCCAGATCATGACGTTGGAGTCCTTGCCCAACGACCACAGCATGGCCAGATGCTTCAGCCGGGCAAATGCCTCGCGCAGGATGAAGATGCTTTGCGCTTCGAGTTCGTTAAGCCGATCCATGTCATCCTCGTTGCCGGGCCGAGCCTGAGCCCTGCCCGGCCCCTCCATTGCGTCGATGGTTGAAATTCGTTGATCGTTCCGGGCCGCTTCACGCATCGGCTCTTCTCCACTGCTTCCGGTTTGTAGTAGAAAATTTTTATCTTTGCTCCACCCAATCACGGTCATATATAGAAAAAAATTCTGGTCAACAGCGAAATAGGTGCTATGCGTTCCTTCTCGGTGTTTGTCGATCTCTCCGCCTCCACGGTCGCGCCGGGCTTCGCCGTGCGGCGATCCCGGCGGCGGTGCGACGCAGAATTCTCCCAGGAGGCCGCATGACCGCGCCGCAGCAGCAAAAGCTGAAGATCACCGGTCCGGTCGTCGTCACGGCGAACCGCACCACGGATGGTGCCGTGGTCTACCGCACCACCGACGGCGGCTGGAGCGCCGATCTGGCAGCCGCCGCGGTGATGACGAGCGCCCGCGACGCCGGGGTGCTGCTCGCCGCGGCCGTCGCCGATGACCTCGGCGCGGTCGGCCCCTACGTGGCCCCGGTGGTCCTCGGGCCCGATGGCCGGGCGCGGCCCGCCAACCTGCGCGAGCGCATCCGCCTGGTCGGTCCCACGGTGGCGCCGCCGGGCGGGGTCGCGGTGGAGGGAGAGTAGAGCAGTTCCCCGGCGGGTTCGGTCGGGAGTTGCCGCACGAGTGGTTTGATATCGCCTGTTTCTGCCGCGAGTCACCCGCGCGGGAGCAGGCTCGGGATGGGATGAGCCGGATGTACGTCTATGACGAGTTGGACCGGACGCTTCTCGCCGAAAGGGTCCGGGAGTTCGCCGACCAGGTGCGCCGCCGGCTGTCCGGCGAGCTCAGCGAGGACGAGTTCAAGCTGCTGCGCCTGATGAACGGCGTCTATCTGCAGCTCCACGCCTACATGCTGCGGATCGCGATCCCCTACGGCACGCTGTCATCGGAGCAGTTGCGGATGCTGGCGCACGTGGCGCGGCGCTACGACCGCGACTACGGCCATTTCACCACGCGGCAGAATATCCAGTTCAACTGGATCAAGCTCGACGAGCTGCCGGCCGCGATGGCGGATCTGGCGCGCGCCGGGCTGCACGGCATGCAGACCAGCGGCAACTGCGTGCGCAACATCACGACCGACCAGTGGGCGGGCGTCGCCCCCGAGGAGATCGAGGATCCGCGCATCTATGCCGAGATCCTGCGCCAGCACTCGACCATGCACCCGGAGTTCTCGTTCCTGCCACGCAAGTTCAAGATCGCGCTGACGGCGTGCGAGCACGATCGCGCCGCCATCAAGGTGCACGACATCGGGTTGCGCCTGCACCGCAACGGCGCCGGCGAGACCGGATTCGAGGTGATCGTCGGCGGGGGGCTCGGACGGACGCCGTTCATCGGCAAGACGATCAAGCGGTTCCTGCCCAAGCGCGATCTGTTGAGCTACGTCGAGGCGATCCTGCGGGTCTACAACCAGTACGGTCGCCGCGACAACATCTACAAGGCGCGGATCAAGATCCTGGTCCACGAGCTCGGGGCCGAGGCCTTCGCCGCCGAGGTGGAAGCCGAATGGCAGGCGATGCGCGACGGCGCACTGGCGCTCGACCCGGCGGCGATCGCCGACATCGCGCGCCGCTTCCGGGTTCCGGCCTACGAGCGGCAAGCCGACGATCCCGCCGAGGTCGCCGCGGCACGCGCCAGCAGCCCGGCGTTCGACGCCTGGCTCGGCAACTCGGTCGCGCGCCACAAGGTGCCGGGCTACGCGATCGTCACACTGTCGCTCAAGCCCATCGGCGGCCCGCCCGGCGACGCCACGGCGGCGCAGATGGACGCCATCGCGGATCTCGCCGAGCGGTTCAGCTTCGCCGAGATCCGTGTCGGCCACGAGCAGAACCTTGTTCTTCCCCATGTCGCCCAGCGCGATCTACCGGCGCTGTGGCGCGCGCTCGACGAGATCGGCGTGGCGACGCCGAACGTCGGGCTGGCCTCCGACATCATCGCGTGTCCGGGGCTCGACTACTGCAGCCTCGCCAATGCGCGCTCGATTCCGGTTGCCCAGGAGCTGTCGCGACGCTTTCGCGATTCCGCCCTGTCCCGCAGCATCGGCCGGCTGCATATCAACATTTCGGGCTGCATCAATGCCTGCGGCCATCACCACGTCGGCCATATTGGCATCCTGGGAGTCGAGAAGAACGGCGAGGAGTTCTACCAGATCACCATCGGGGGGCGGGCCGACGAGCGTGCCGAGCTCGGGGCGCTGATCGGTCCGGCCGTGCCCTATGCGGAGGTCGCCGACGTGGTCGAGGACGTGGTCGCCGCCTATGTCGAGCTGCGCGAGCGGCCCGACGAGCTGTTCGTCGACACCGTCAGCCGCGTCGGCGTCGAGCCATTCCGGGAGCGCGTCTATGCGGCTCGTTAAGCGCGGCGAGATCGTCGAGGATCGGTTTCTGCGCGTCATCGACGACGCGCCGGTTCCGGAGCACGGGCCGGTGATCGTGCCGGCCGCACGGCTGATCGCCGACGCGGCGGACTTCGCCAGCCGCGAGGATCAAACCGGCGTGGTCTGGCCGAACAATCGCAGGATCGCCGAGCTCGCGCCCCACCTGGATCGGCTTGCCTTGGTGGCGCTGGTGTTCCCCTCGTTCCGCGACGGACGGGCCTACAGCCAGGCCCGGCAACTGCGGGAGAACCACGGGTTTCGCGGCGAGCTGCGCGCCACCGGCCAGATCCTGCGCGACCAGTTCGTGTTCATGTTGCGCGCCGGCTTCGACGCTTTCGAGGTGTCGAAGGACGCCGACGCAGCGGCCTTCGCCGACGTGCTGCGCCGCTACAGCGTGTTCTACCAGCCGACCGCCGACGGTCGTCGGACCGCGTTGCGCGCGCGACTGCGCGGTGCCGGGTCCGAGCGCGCGCCGGCCGCCATGCAGGACTCGGATCGATGACCTCGGCGCAATCGATCCCGACCGCCGCGGCGGTCCTCGAGCCGGGCTCGCTCGGTGCGCTCGCCGCGGGGCTCGAGCGCAGCCTCGCCGGGTCGTCGCCGCACGACATCGTGGCAACTGCCTGGCGCACGCTCGGAACCGGTCGGCTGGCGGTGGTCTCCTCGTTTGGCACCGAATCGGCGGCGCTGCTGAAGATCGTCGCCGATGTCGATCGATCGATCCCGGTGCTGTTCCTCGACACCGGATGGCTGTTCGAGGAGACGATCGCCTACCGTGACGAGTTGACGGCGCTGCTCGGGCTCACCGAGGTGCGCACTATCGGGCCGTCATCGGTTGAGCTGGGTCGCGACCCGCGGCGCGACCTCTGGCATTCCGATCCCGACGCGTGCTGTCGGCTCCGCAAGATCGAGCCGCTCGAACAGGCGCTCGCCTCGTTCTACGGCTGGATCAATGGCCGGAAGCGCTATCACGGCGGCCCCCGAGCCGGGTTGCGCCTGGTCGAGACCGAGGGCAGGCGGCTGAAGTTCAACCCGCTCGCCCGCGCCACGCGGGACGAGATCGATGCTATTTTCCGTGACGCAGGCCTGCCAAGGCATCCGCTCGAAGCCCATCGATTCGCCTCGATCGGATGCATGCCTTGCACCAGCCGGGCAGAGCCGGGAGAGGCATTGCGCGCCGGACGCTGGAGAGGCCGCGACAAGACGGAGTGCGGGATCCATCCGGTTCTGACAGTGGATCCGGACGACCCCATCGTCCAGTAGTTCGAATCGAGTTTGCGTTGGTCACGGCGCGTTCTCAGTCTTGCGTCTGGTCGACCGCTCTGATGGAGATCGCCATGGCGCGGTTGATTGCATTGCTGGCAGCGGTTGTTGCACTTTCGTCGCCCGGACGCGCCGCCGACGTGACGCTGCTCAACGTCTCCTATGACCCGACGCGAGAGCTCTATGCGGCGATCGGAGCGGCGTTCGCGAAGGATTACACCGCCAAGACCGGAAAGACCGTCGACGTCAAGGCGTCCCACGGCGGATCCGGCAAGCAGGCCCGGTCGGTGATCGACGGCCTTGCGGCCGATGTCGTCACCTTGGCGCTGGCCTACGATATCGACGCGATCGCCGACCGTGGATTGATCGCAGCCGACTGGCAGCAGCGGCTTCCGCACAACGCCTCGCCCTACACGTCGACCATTGTGTTCGTCGTCCGCAAGGGCAATCCGAAGGCGATCCGCGACTGGCCGGACCTGATCAAGCCCGGCGTCAAGGTGATCACGCCCAATCCGAAGACGTCGGGCGGCGCGCGCTGGAACTATCTGGCAGCCTGGGGCTACCGACTCCTGATCGACGGCAACGAGGCCAAGGCGAAGGAGTTCGTGCGCGCCATCTACGGCAACGTGCCAGTGCTCGACACCGGAGCACGCGGTTCGACCATCACGTTCGTCGAGCGCGGTGTCGGCGACGTGCTGATCGCCTGGGAGAACGAGGCGTTGCTGTCGGTCAGCGAGCTCGGACCGGACAAATTGGAGATCGTCGTGCCGTCGCGCTCGATTCTCGCCGAGCCGCCGGTATCCCTGGTCGACAAGGTGGTCGACCGCAAGGGCACCCGTGCCGCGGCAGAAGCCTACCTGGCTTTCCTCTACGGAAAGACCGGACAGGAGATTGCCGCCAAGGCGTTTTATCGACCGCGCGACCCCGAGATCGCGCGGAAATACCATCAGGTTTT
>JBEKZK010000340.1:0-7727 GCA_049509935.1 Xanthobacteraceae bacterium
GCGCTGACCTGAATCTTCAGGTTCGATTCCTCGACGAACGTCTGTGGCCAGGCGCGAGCGATCAGCTCCTCCTTGCCGACCACCTCGCCGGCCCGTTCGACCAGAGCAGTCAGGATGTCCAAGGCGCGGCTGCCGAGCCGCACCGGCTCGTCGCCCTCGAGCAGGAGCCGTTGCCCCGTCAGGAGCCGGAACGGGCCAAACGAGATCGCATATCCCTCCATGGCGCAGCCCGCCGGGTTCACCCTCTTTTTTACCCAACTCGACTTGACCGCACCAGAGCGAGGCTCTCGCCGCAGCCCGATCGAGCCTCGGTAAGCGTCCGGCTGACCCCGCCTTCCGCTTGATTTTCGCGCGTGAGATGGTGTGCCCGTTAACTGGCAAGTTAAGGAGCACACATGTCGACGGTTACGGTACTTACTGGTCCTGAGCGGCGGCGGCGCTGGACGGCATCCGAGAAGCTGCGGATCGTTGAGGAGAGCGCTGGCGGCACGGCGAGCGTTGCCGAAGTCGCGCGGCGCCATGATGTCCATCCAAATCTGCTGCATCTGTGGCGGCGTCAGGCCCGTGCGGGTGCCTCGTCGGCCGAGCCTGGCGGACAGGCGCGTTTTGTGCCGGTAGCCGTCGCGCCAGGCAACGGCGTGGCTCCGCCGATGGAAAGCCGCAGTGGATCGACGATCGAAGTGGTGTTGCGCAACGGCCGGGTGCTGCGGCTGCCGGACGGTGTGGCGCCGACATGGGTGGCAGGACTTGCGGATGCCCTGGAGGGCAATGCGCGATGATCCCGATGCCGGCGGGGACGCAGATCTGGGTCGCGTGCGGCGCGACCGATATGAGGAAGTGTTCCGAGGCAAACGGGCGGACCGCATCAAGATTCTGTGGTGGGACGGCACCGGGCTTTGCCTGTACGCCAAGCGGCTGGAGCGCGGGCGCTTCGTGTGGCCGCTGACGCAGCAGGGCGCGGTGGTTCTGACCCCGGCGCAATTGTCGATGCTGTGCGAGGGGATCGACTGGAGATCGCCGCTGCGGACCGACGGGCTGCGACAAGCTGGTTGATTGAATCGTTGATGCAGTGATTCGTCGAGATAGACAATGAGTCAATTTATTTGTTTGATCACTTTTGGTAACGAGGGTTCATGACCTCGAGCCAATCCAAACTTCCTCGTGATGCCCGCTCGCTGAGGCGGATGCTCGCCGACAAGGACGCGCTGCTGGCCGAGCGCGAGCGCATCATTGCCGAGAAGGAGGCGCTGCTCGTCGAGCGCGAGCGGGTCATCGCGGTGCGCGACGCCGAGCTGTACGCCAAGACGATCCAGATCGAGCACCTCAAGGCGCAGCTCGCGGTGCTGCGACGAGCCCGCTTCGGCCGCTCCTCGGAGAAGCTCGACCGCGAGATCGAGCAGCTCGAGCTGGTGCTCGGCGATCTCGAGGAGGGGCTGGCCGAGAGCACGGCGCGTGCCGAGCAGACGAAGAGCGAGCCCGCCACGACGCGGGCCAAGCCCACCGCTCGCAAGCCGGGCGGCCGCAAGCCGCTGCCCGCGCACTTGCCGCGCGAGCGTGTCGTGCACGCTCCGGCGCCGGCCTGCCCGTGCTGCGGCGGCACGGTCCTGCGCCGGCTCAGCGACGACGTCACCGAGCTGCTGGAGTACGTTCCCTCCTCGTTCAAGGTGATCGAGCACGTGCGGCCGAAGCTGAGCTGCCGCGCCTGCGAGACCATCGTGCAGGCGCCGCTGCGGTCGCTGCCGATCGAGCGCGGGCGCCCGGGGCCGGGACTGCTCGCCCACGTGATCATTGCCAAATATGCCGACGCGCTGCCGCTGCATCGCCAGAGCGTGATCTACGCGCGCGACGGCGTCGACCTCGATCGCTCCACTCTTGCCGACTGGGTCGGCAGCATGGCGGCGCTGACGCGTCCGCTGGTCGATGCCATCGGGCAGCATGTCTGTGCCGGACCGGTGCTGCATGCCGACGACACCACGGTGCCGGTGCTGCAGCCCGGCCGCGGACGCACCCGCACCGGACGGCTGTGGGCGGTGGTGCGCGACGAGCGGTCGTTCGCCGGATCGGCGCCGCCGGCGGCGTTCTATCGCTACTCGGCCGATCGCAAGGCCGAGCACGCCGAGGCCCTGCTCGGGAGCTGTCGCGGCTTCCTGCATGCGGACGGCTATGCCGGCTTTGGCAGCCTCTACGAGCCCGATCCGAGGACCGGAAAGGCGCGGCTCACCGAGGTCGCCTGCTGGGCTCACGTACGGCGCAAGATTTACGATGTGCACGAGGCCACCGCCTCGCCGCTCGCCAAGGGGGCGCTCGAGCGCATCGCCGAGCTGTTTGCCATCGAGCAGTCGATCAACAACTGCCCGCGCCATCGAGCAGTCGATCAACAACTGCCCGCCGCCCCAGCGTCTCGAAGCGCGCCAGGAGGAAGCGGTTCCGCTGCTCACCGCGCTCGAGGCCTTCCTGCACTCGGCGCTCGGCCAGATCAGCGGCAAGAGCACGCTCGCCCAGGCGATCCGCTACGCCCTGACCCGGTGGCCCGCGCTCACTCGCTACACCACCGACGGTCGGCTGGAGATGACCAACAATGCGGCGGAACGTGCAATCCGGCCGCTGGTGATGACCGATTCATTCTGCACCTCCTCCTCAAGTGTCTGTAAACATTGAGATCTGGTTTTCGGAATGAACCCGACACGGGCGCCCCTTTCGTTTGAGAGCGGCAGCGACCTGCTCGCTTGCGAGATCGGCGGCGCGTATCTGATGCGGAGCGTCGGGCATGATCTGCTGGGTGACCAGGATGCCGCCTTTGATGAGCTTGCGAACTTGATGATGGCTGACGCCGAGCTTTGCAGCGGCATCACTCAGTGTTAGCCACTCGCCGTTCTTGTCGGCGGAGAGGTAGCCATGAATGCCATGCACGCGGCGTAGCGATCCGACGCGATGTGCCGTCCAGGTTTTGCCTTGACCGGTCGGCATTCCCATCCGATTCAGTGATGCCGCAATGTGCTCATCGGACCACCGGCCGGCCATGCTGCGCATGACGGCGAGCGCTTGCTCGGGTGTGTTACAGCCGTGCTCGCCGGTTCGTGGCTTGCGGACGCGCAACTCCGAATGCTGACCGCCCTTCCAGTGGATGACGAGCACGATCTCGCCGGCCGCCTCATCGACGTCGGCGATAATCTCGGTGATCAGTGCCCGGACCAGTCGCTGACGCGTTCGCATCGTAGTCCTCGGCGCCTTCCATGCCGCGGAGAGATCATCGGCCAGTCCCGTGAGGTCGGGGCGGGCATCGCCAGCATCGTGCTCACGCATTCCGTCGAGCCGCTGCCGACATGCCTCGACGCGCTGCAGCGCAGCCTCCCATGCTTTCTCCAGCTGTGCTGCGATCAGACGATTGTCAGGATCGCAAGCGGCATAGCGACGTTCTGCCAACGACGCGTCGTACTGTGCCTGCTGCAGCTCCAATTCGGCGATGTGCCTTCGGTCCTTGTCCTCGTCTCTCAGCATGCGCTCAGCCTCCTCAGCGGCTTCAATCGCGATCGGCGCAACGGCGCGCAGCATCTCCGCGGCGATGGTCTCGTCGATGCGCTTGCCACCGACGCTGAAGCAACGCTGCTGCCCCAGCTGAACGTTCGGCTTGTCGCACCTGTAGACCGGCCGGGGATAGCGCCCAGTATATGCCACATTGAGCCGACGGCCACAGCGTGCGCAACAGATAAGACCGGCGAGGAGCGCGCGCCCGCCACGTCCGGACTTCGTGTCGCCCACCCTGCCGTAGGCATTGCCAGCGAGCAATGCTTGATTGCGCTCGTATTCCACCCAGCTGATGTAACCTTCGTGATGATCCTTGAGGAACACCTCCCACGCGCCCATCGGCTTGTGGTGGCCATAGCTCTTGCGCGCACGGCCATCGACGATCGATGTGCGCTTCTCGCTCTTGCCGTACGCGTAGACACCAGCAAAGAAGGGGTTCTTGAGAATCGAGATGACATTACGATACCTGATCGGCCGCCACTCGAACGACGTCAAGGTCCTGCCGTTCGATGGGTAGGGGAAATGGACCTTCTGCGACGCCATCCACAACAGCACTTGCCGGGCGCTGCCGAGTTCGCGGAACTTCTGGAACACCAGCCTGATCACCTCCTGCAACCGTCGATCCGGATCGAGGCCGAGACCGACATGCCGGTCCCAGGTATAGCCGAGAGGGATCGAAATCCTCAGTTCGCCGCGCTTCGCTTTCGATCGCGCCGCATCGTACATCCGGGACCGAATAATCCCCAGCTCAAACTCGCTGATGCTCCCCTTCATGCCAAGCAACAAGCGATCATTCGGCCGGCAAGGATCGTACACGCCATCGAGGTCGATGACACGGGCCTCCACCAATCCGCACAATTCCAGGAGATGGTGCCAGTCGCGACCATTGCGAGCGAGCCGCGAGGCATCGAGGCAGAGTACGGCACCAACCTGCCCAGCGCACAGAGCCGCGACCAATCGGTCGAAGCCTGGTCGGTCGACAGCGCCACTCGCAGATCGCCCGAGATCGTCGTCGATGATCTCGACGTCGCTGAAGCCGCGCCGCCTCGCGACATCGACAAGCTCGTACTGGCGCCGCTGGCTCTCGAGGTTCGATTGCACCTGCTGCGGCGTCGACTGGCGGACATAGACGATCGCCTTGCGCCGCAGCACTGTCGCCGGGAGAAGCGTCTCATGCGTGGTCATCGCCGGCCTCCCGCGTCGCGACGCCGCTTGCCTCGAGCAGCAGACGAGCGAGTGACCTGAGAGCCGCTTGGCGCTCCGGCGGAGTCATGCCCCGAAGCCGCACGTCGTCGAGAACGAGCTCGAACTGGCGTGGTGACGTCGGGGGTGTGGGTTCCGGCGTCGGAGCAAGCTCCGTCCTTCGTGCCAGCGGAAGCTGCGATCTCATCTTGGGTCTCCTGCGTGACGATGTTGCCGTCCGAGGAGAGTTGTCGCGATTCGCAGCTGACTAGCAGCTCGTGCAATGTGCAGAGCGCCGCCAGTGACACTTGCGGTGCACCGACCTTGAGGCCAGCGCAATAGAGCGCATCGAGCTTCCACGCCGGCAAGATCGTCACGTTGCCCGGCGCCAGCTCGACGTATGCGAACTCGCCTGTCGCGCGCCGCTCGACTTGAATGCGCCGCGCACTGTGCCCGCACAGAGGATGCCAGCGATAGTGCACGACGACATCCTGCCCGATATGGGCAGAATGACCACGAGATTGTCCTGGGAAGAAAGAATTATCTCTTTGCCGGGTCCGATTCCGGCGGCCATCGGGCGGCCGCCATGTACACCATCATCGAGACCGCAAAAATGGGCGGTCTCAATCCCGAGGCCTATCTGCGCGACGTGCTCGCCCGCATCGCCGATCATCCGATCAACCGCATCGGCGAGCTCCTCCCCTGGAACTGGAAGCCGCGCGGCTGACCAACCGCGCGGCGACACTTCGACCTCATTCAACGCGCAACCGAGCCCATTCATTGGCAAATCAATGGGCCAGCTTCGCACGCGCGCGAAGGTCCCGCCAGACGGCCTTCCCCGGACGCTTACATTCCGTAATTGAAATAATTAAGTGCACTGTCACCGTAATTCCCACTGTCACCGTAATTCCGGGACAAACCCGGCCATGACGAGCATCAATTTTCGGCGACGAATTGCGAAATACGGTGACATTGCACTAAACCGTAATTCGTAATTTACTAATTCGAACAATTAAGTGCACTGTCACCGTAATTCCGAACGCGTCGGTCGAACAATTAAGTGCACTGTCACCGTAATTCGTAATTGCCGTAATTGGCGCCGTGCTCAGCCCCTCAACGTCACGATGTCGAAGATCACCAGCAGCGAGCTCTGTTCGAGGTCAGCCGGCGGCGGCAGCATCCTGGCGATCAGCAGGTCCGTGCTGCCGGGCAGGACGCTGTGCAGCCACAGATCCTTTTCGTTCAGCGGATCCCCCTCGAAGTACATCTGGGTGACCAGCTCGTCCTCCCGACCCAGCAGCCGGAAGTGAATGTGCGGAGGCCGGATCACGCCGGGAGCGAATGGTCCGACCGGATAGGCGCCCGGCTTCACGGTCTTGAATTTGTAATGGCCCTCCGCGTCGGTCTTCAGGGCGGCAAAACCCTCGAAGTTCGGATCGAGCGGTGCCGGGTTGCGATCGGCCGGATGCGTATAGCGTCCATAGGTGTTGGCCTGCCACACCTCGAGCCCGACCCCGGGCACCGGCTCGCCTTTGATGTTCAGCACCCGGCCCATCACGTTGAGAACCTGACCCTCCGCATGGCCGCTGCGTCCCGGCACCTGGGTCAGGTCGCCGCTCAACTCGGCCGTCTTCATGGCCGGATAGAAAGGCCCCAATATCTGATCGGGCGTCCGCCGCAATCGCGACTGGGCGAGTGCGACCTTGACCGGCGACATGGCGCTCATCGCGCCGAAAGCCGCAGCGATCCGAAGTACGTCGCGACGTTTCAGAACGCGATCCTCGCTCATGACTTCCTCCCGTGTTGCCGCCCGACGCCGGTCGGCTGCCCGCGACCGAGCTCGACGTTTGCATCGCGCTGTCGATCGCTTCCCTGCCTCATACACCGTTTTCGAAGCTCGAGTCATCTCGGTGTGTAGCGAAAGCCATCGATCGGTTTCGTGGCGAAATCGAACATACGCCCGATTTCGCCACTCGACCCATCCTGCGAGCAGAAGATGTTCGGTTGCCGGCGACGACCCGCCGATTGCGGACCATGGTCCCAACAGGTTTCACGCTCTGTTCTCCCAATTCCACACTGTCCGACCGCCGCCCAGCCGCTATGATGCCCTAAGGCGGCGCCGCAAACGAGCGCCGCGGCGAGGGCCGGGGAGGCCGGGGAGGGCAGCGTTGGACGCCATCCTGCAACTCGTGCTGAGCGGGCTTGCGGTCGGCTGCATCTATGGCCTGGTCGCGCTCGGCTTCGTGCTGATCTACAAGGCCACCGAGCTGGTGAACTTCGCCCAGGGCGACCTGATGATGCTCGGCGCGTTCATCTGCTACATGCTCATCGTCTGGTACGGCATCGGCTACTGGCCGGCGATCGCGCTCACCGTCGCGGTCATGGGGCTGTTCGGCGCGGCGCTCGACCGGGTGGTGCTGCGCCGGGTGATGGGCCAGCCGCAGTTCGCCGTGGTCATGCTGACGATCGGGCTCGGCGCGATGTTCCGCAGCTTCGCCTCGATCGTGTGGGGCACCGAGATCTATTCGCTCCCGACCCCGTTCAGCGCCCGGCAGACCATGGTCGGCGGGGTGAGCATCAGCCACGAATATGCCTCGATCATCGTCGGCACCGTGATCCTCTGCGCCGTGCTCTACGCCTTCTTCACCTCCACCAGGCTCGGCGTCGCCATGCAGGCCGCGTCGCAGAACCAGCTCGCCGCCTACTACATGGGCATCCCGGTCAAGCTGATGTTCTCACTGATCTGGGCGATCTCCGCCGGTGTCGCGGCGATCGCCGGCGTGCTGCTGGCGCCGATCTCGCTGATCGACACCAATCTCGGCTTCATCGGCCTCAAGGCCTTTGCGGCGGCGGTGCTCGGCGGCTTCGGCTCGATCCCCGGCGCGCTGGTCGGCGGCCTCACCGTCGGCCTGATCGAGCTGTTCTCCGGCGCCTACCTGCCGCAGGGCTTCAAGGACGTCGCCGCCTATGTGGTGCTGCTGATCGTCCTGGTGGTGCGGCCGCAGGGCATGTTCGGCGCC
>JBEKZK010000341.1:0-5448 GCA_049509935.1 Xanthobacteraceae bacterium
CAAAGGAGAATGAACGATGTCCGACAACAAGCCGATCCGCCGGGGCGCCATCATTGGAACGGGCGTCATTGGCGCGAGCTGGACGGCGCTGTTCCTGGCAAAGGGGCTGGAGGTGGTGGCGACCGACGTCGCGCCCGACGCCGAGGCCGCGCTCCGACGTTTTGTCGCCGCCGCCTGGCCGGCTCTCACCCGGCTGGGTCTCGCGCCCGGCGCTTCGCAATCGAATATGACGTTCACGTCCGAGCTTCCGGCCGCGGTGGCAAATGCCGGCCTGGTGCAGGAGAACGGACCGGAGCGGATCGAATTCAAGAAGAAGCTCTACGGCCAGCTCGACGCGCTGCTGCCTCCCGAGGTGATCATCGCCTCCAGCTCGTCGGGCCTGACGATGAGCGAGATCCAGAAGGGCTGCGCATCGCATCCGGAGCGCTGCGTCATCGGGCATCCTTTCAATCCTCCGCACCTGATCCCGCTGGTGGAGATCGTGGGAGGAGCCAAGACCTCGGAGGACACGATCCAGCGCGCCTCGCAGTTCTATGCGGCGATGGGGAAACGGCCGGTTCGCCTGCACAAGGAGGTGCCGGGTCACGTCGCCAATCGCCTGCAGGCCGCCCTGGGACGGGAGGTCTTTCACCTCGTTGCCGAAGGTGTCGTCAGCGTCGCCGACGTGGACGCGGCGCTGTGCTGGGGCCCCGGGCTGCGTTGGGGCATCATGGGCCAGGTCATGCTCAACCATCTCGGCGGTGGTGAGGGCGGTATCGAGCACTTCTTCGAGCAGTTCACCGGTCCGATGACGGCCTGGTGGAAGGTTCTCGGCACCCCGCAAGTGACGCCGGAGCTGCGGCGCAAGGTGATCGACGGCGTTCACGCCGAGGCCGGGTCGCGCTCGATCGACGATCTGGCGGCGGAGCGGGACGAGATCCTGCTCGGACTGCTCGAGCTCCGTGCCAATCCGCCGGCCGCGGCTGCAGCGCCCAGGTATGCGGGGCGCTCCGGTTGACCTCGGACCGACACACCTGAGATGATCGAACCGGCGTACATGTCGGCATTTGCCGCGCTCGTGGGAACCTTCGTCGGCGGCGTCACGTCGATCGCCACCTCGTGGCTGGGACTGCAGCGACAGACGAAGGAACAGCGGAGGCTGCGGCAGAAGGTCGAGCTGCAGGCGTTGTACAGGCAGTTCATTCATGACGCCTCGAAGCTCTATCTCGACGCGCTGGAGCACGACACGGCGGAAATGTCGAAGCTGGTGGACATCTATGCGACTCTCAACCGGATACGCGTGCTGTCCTCGCGGCGTGTCATCGACGAAGCGGACAGCGCGCTGCGCCTGATCGTCGATACCTATAGCAGGGAGAACACGACGTTCTCGGGAATCACGCGTTCGATCGGCAAGGGATTCGTCGATCCGTTGCGCAGCTTCGCCGACGCGTGCCACGACGAGTTGAGCATGTATTGATGGTCAGTAGTCATCGATGCAGCGGAGGATGCGATGGACATGCCGACGCCCGAGGTGGAAACGCAGGTCGCGCCCGTGGCGCCCAGCGTCGAGACGAAGAAGCCGGCCTCCACCCGCGGTCCGGCCATCATCGTGCTCCTGGTGGCTGCTGCCGTTGCCGGCCTGTCGGTCTGGTACCTGGTGCGGCCGCGGCCGCTGCTGGTGCAGGGCGAGGTCGATGCGACGCGGCTCGACCTGGCGGCGCGGATCGACGGGCGGGTCGCCGAGATCCCGGTCGAGCGCGGCCAGCAGGTCGCAGCCGGCGCGGTGCTGGTGCGCATCGACAACCCGGAGACGATCGCAAAGAACGAGCAGGCGCTGGCCGCCAAGGTGGTGGCGGACGCGCAGCTCGCCAACATTCATGCCGGAACCCGCGCCGAGGTCATTGCGGCGCGCAAGGCGGCGTTGGAGCGGGCGGAAGCGAGCGTGGTGCTGGCGCGCAAGACCTACGACCGCGTCAGCCAGCTGGCCGAGCACGGCAACGCCCCGATCGCCAGGCTGGATCAGGCGACCGATACGCTGCACGAGAGCCAGCGCGCCGTCGATCAGGCCAAGTCGGCCTATGATCAGGCGGTCAACGGCTATACCCGCGAGGAACGCGAGATCGCCGCGGCGAACGTCGGCAAGGCGCTCGCCGACATCAAGGCGGTGCAGGCGATCATCGATCAGATGGTGGTCTACGCGCCGGTCGCCTCGGAGGTCTACCAGCGCAACGTCGAGCCCGGTGAATACGTTTCGCCCGGGGTGCCCCTCGTCACCCTGATCGACCTCAACGACACGTGGATCCATTTCGATCTCCGCGAGGATCTGGTCCGGACGATCAAGGTCGGCGACCGGTTCGGCGTGCGCATTCCGGCGCTCAGCGACCGCCGCATCATGGTCGAGGTCCGGCTGATCGCCACCAAAGGCGAGTATGCGAGCTGGCGCGCGACCAGGGCCACCGGCGACTTCGACCTGCGGACGTTCTCGATCCGCGCCTACCCGGTCGACCGGGTTCCGGAGCTGCGCCCCGGCATGAGCGCATATCTGGACTGGGGAATGCGCGAATGATGCCCGCACCCAGGCCCGGGTTCTGGCTGGTCGCCAGACGCGAGTGGCGCTGGCTGCGGCGCGACCGCGCCGCCGTGATATTGATTTTCGGCGTGCCGCTGTTCGCGGTGCTGGTGCTGAGCGCCGTCTTCAGCCATCCGGTGATCCGCGGGCTCGGGGTGGTCGTCGTCGATCAGGACCGGTCGGACACGTCGCGCGCCTTCGTGGAGCAGGTGGCGGCGTCCCCTGGTCTCGACATCGTCGCGCGCGCCGGCGACCTCGCGTCGGCCGCGCAGGCGATCCGATCCGGCGAGGCGATCGGCGCCGTCTATGTGCCCGCCGACTTCGAGCGCGACCTGAAGGCGGAGCGGCGCCCGCAGGTGGTCGCCTTCTATAACCAGCAGTTTCTCACCGCCGCGGGCATCGCGTCGTCGGGCCTGAGCGACAGCCTGGGTGCCGCCGTCAGCAGCGCCGCGACCCGCGCGGCGCCGAAGGCGGCTCGCGTCGGGACGCTGGTCGCCGAGACCGTCGTGCTGGTCAACCCGCAGAAGAACTATGCGCAATTCCTGCTCCGCGCCCTGCTGCCGATGGTCGTCCATGCGATCATTGCGCTCGCCGCCGGCTATGCGGTCGGCTCCGAGTTCCGCCGCCGCAGCGTGCGCACCTGGCTCATTTGCGCCGGCGGCAACCCGATCGTCGCGCTCGCTGGCAAGTTGGCACCTCTGTTCGCGATTTTCGTCATGATGATGCTGGCGTTGCCGTTCATCCTGGAGGGCATGCTCGGGATCCCGTTCAAGGGCGACGTGACGATGATGGTCGTCGCGGGCTTGCTGCTGATCGTCGGCTACCTGGCGCTGGGAGCGCTGCTGCAACTCGTGGTCGGCGACCTCTCGACCGGGCTCGGCCTGACCGGGCTCGTGGTCTCGCCCGCTTTCGGCTATGCGGGAGTGGGATTTCCCGCGTTCGGCATGAACGCGTTTTCCCAGGTGTGGGGCGCGATCCTGCCGCTGCGCTGGTACATGGCGGTGCTGCTCGGCCAGGCGGCGCGCGGACTGCCGCTGGAGGAATCAGCGCGCCCGTTCGCCGCGCTGGCGGCGCTGGCGGCGCTCTACGGGCTGCTCGCACTGCTGGGCCTGCGGGCGCTGGCGAAACGCACCCTGCGGGCCGCGCCCGCCCCGGAGCCGTCAGCGATCGAGGCCGCACCGCGCGGCATCGGCGGGGCCTTTGCGGCCGAGTGGCGGCGCGTGCTCGCCACCCGCGGGGCCTTCATCCTGCTGGTGCTCGCGCCCCTGATCTACGGCCTCTACTACCCGCAGCCCTACCTCAACCAGATCCTGCGCAAAATTCCGATCGCGGTCGTCGACAACGACCTCAGCGAGATCAGCCGCAACCTCGTGCAGACACTGGACGCCAGCGGCGCCGTCGACGTCGTGGCTCGCGCCGCGACGCTCGCCGAGGCGCAGGCGGTGCTCGACCGCGGCGAGGCCTTCGCGGTGGTCGGCATCCCGCCTGGGACCGAGCGCGATCTGCTCAAAGGCACCACGGTCCATATTCCGATCTACGCCGACGCCACCTACCTGTTCATCTTCAGAACGACGGCGAACGGCATCGCGGTCGCCATCAATTCGCTGTCGTCCGAGCTCGCCGCGGGCGGCGCGCGCACCGACGGCAGCCTCGTCAAGGCGTCGCTCGCGGCCTCGCAACCGGCCAGCGTCCTGCTGCAGCCGATCTTCAACCCGGTGGGCGGCTATGGGAGCTACATCGTGCCGGCCGCCTTCGTGCTGATTCTGCAGCAGACGCTGATGATCGGCGCGGCCCTGCTCACGGTCACCGGGCTGGGAAGACCCGCCGCGGGCGCATTCGCCAGCGTGCTCGGTCGCGGCATCGCGCATCTGACCATCTATCTGCCGGCGCTCGCGCTCTATTTCGTCGTGCTGCCGCGGTTCTACGGCTTTTCCGCGCTCGGCCAGCCGCAGCAGCTGTTTGCGCTGGCGACGGTCTTCCTGCTGGCGACGAGCTTCATGGGCCAGGCCATCGGCGCGTGGTTCAAGCACCCGGAGACCCCGACGCTTCTCCTCCTCGGCACCAGTATCCCGCAGTTCTTCCTGACCGGCTTCGCCTGGCCGCGCGAGGCCATCCCCGGGCCCGCCCTGGCGGCGGGACAAATCTTCCCGGCGGACTTCGCGATCGACGGCATCGTCCGCATCGACCAGCTGGGCGCGGGCCTGTGGGAGGTGGCGCACGACTGGCGGGGCCTGTGGTCTCTCGCCGTCATCTATTTTGCGCTCGCAGTGATATCGATGTCTCTCGTCAGGCGGAGGCAGGCGCATGGCTAGCCGCAAAGGCCTCGCGGTGCTCGGTGTGCTGATCGTCGCGGCGGGCGCCGGCGCCTATGTGCTGTGGCGCCCCGAAACGGCCACGCCGATCGTCGGCGTGGTGCGCACCACGGAGATCCGCATCGCGCCCGAGGTCAGTGGCCAGCTCGCCGCCATCAGGGTGCAGAAGGGCGATCGCGTCCATGCCGGCGACGTGGTCGCCGAGCTTTCCGCGCTCGAGCTCACCGCCTCCGTCGCCCAGGCCCGCGCCGCGCTCGCCGCCGCAACCGCCTCGCGCGACAATGTCTATGCGGGGGTGCGCGCCGAGGAGATCGCGGGGCTGGAAGCGGAGGTCGCCAAGGCGAAATCGAAGCTCGAGTACGCGCAGGCTCAGCTCGGCCGTGTCGGCTATCTGGCGCGCAGCGACTATGCTCCGCAGCAGAGCGCCGATCAGGCCGAGAACGACGTGGCGGCGGCGCGCGCCGACGTCGACGAGGCGGAAGCCAACCATGCGGCAGCGAAGGCCGGGCCGACCCGGGAAGAGCGCGCCATTGCCGATGCCGAGGTGCGGGCGGCCGCCGCCGCGCTCGGCGTGCTGGAGCGGCGGCT
>JBEKZK010000342.1:0-5447 GCA_049509935.1 Xanthobacteraceae bacterium
GAGCGCCGGATCGCTGCCGGAATGGCCGCCGGAAGGTGCAGGCGGCGTCCGGGCGCCCACCCCCGACAGGGGCGACGATGTGCACCTCTTCGGGTCGCTCGGCGAGGCCCTGGCGGCGTTCGCCGGGCAGCCCCGGGACGGGCTGATCGAGATCGCCGACAGCGCGACTTATGCGCCGGACCACGCGGCCGACTCCTGGGCCGCCGATCTCCGTAGTCGCGGCAGCAAGCGCCTGACGATCCGGGCGGCGTCGCACCAGCGGCCCTGCCTCGCCGGCGCCCTCGACGTCACTGCCGCATCGGCCGACGCTCAGCTGCGCCTCGAAGGCCTGCTGATCGGCGGCGCCATCCGCGCCAGCGGGCGACTGACGCTGGCACTCCGCCATTGCACGGTCCGAGCGGGTGCCAGCGGCGGCGCGCGCTTGGTGGTGGAGAAATCGATCGTGGGTCCGCTGCGGCTCGGTGCCGACGCCGAGCAGCTGACGATCCACGACTCGATCGTTGATGGCGGCGGCGACCACGCCGTCGCGGCACCGAGCCAGAGCGGCGATCACCACGACGACATGCTGCATGCCGGTCCTCCCGCCGTGATCGCGCGCGCAACCGTGCTCGGCGCCGTCGCGGTGGCCCAGATCGAAGCCTCCAATACGATCTTCGCGGCCGCCGTGCGGGTCGCCCACGATCATCTCGGTTCGCTGCGGCATTGCTACGTCGCGGACGGCTCGCGGACGCCGCCGCGGTTTGCCTGTCTGGCCGGGCCCGCGGTCACCACCGCGGTCCGCGACGGCATCCGGCCGCTGTTCACCAGCCTGCGACCCGGTCAGGCGGGCTACGGGCAGCTCGCACCGGACTGCCCGCCGGCGTTCATGCGCGCCGCCTCGGACGGCACCGAGATCGGCGCCTTTCACGGGCTGGGCGAGGACTGGCGCGCCGAGGATCTCGATGAGCTCCTCGCGGAGCAGCTGCCGTTCGGGCTCGACCCGCTCACGGTCTGGGCGACCTGAGGCGCGGGCCGCCTCGGCACAGGAGAGGCAGGTTCGATGAAAGGCGACTTCTCCCGGTTCACCTACGATCCCCGGCGCCATTACAGCCGGGTGCTGCTGCAGCAGGGCCGCGTTCTGACCGACGCCGACTGGAACGAGCAGGGCGACATCGCGCATGCCCACCATGTCGCCGGCCTGCGCGACCTGATCGGCCACGCCGGCGTGCCGCGCGACCGGCCGGGCTTCGCCATCACGGCCCATGGCGGGTTGCGATTCGACGGCAACAGCAGCATCGAAATCCACAACCTGCATCCCGGCCATTTCCCCGGCGACGGCTACACGGTCGAGGGCTGGATCAGGCTCGACGGCGCGCCAGGCCCCGCAACCATCGTCCGCCGGCTCGACCGCGAGCGCGCCGGAGAGGCGCCGGGCGGCTTCCGGTTCGGCCTGAGCGCGGACGGCCGGCTGCGCTTCGAGCGCCTCGAGATCGCCGACATCGAGCTGGACGAGATCGAGGACTTCGCGATCGACGCATGGGGCGATCTCGTCGAGGACGACGTGGTGGTCGAGATCGAGCGCATCGCACGGCACCGCATCGCCGGCCGGCGCCGGCTCGCTCCGGGCAACTTCCACCATGTCGCCGCGGTCTGCGCCGCCGGCGAGCTGCTGCTGCTCGTCGACGGCAAGATCGACCACCGGCGGCGCGCCGGCGAGGGCGCGCGGTTTGCGTCCGCTCCGGTTCTGGTGGGATGCGATCGCATCGGACGGACGCAGCATCATGTCGTTGGCGTGATCGATCGGTTGCGGCTGTGGCGCCGGGCGCTCGACCAGGACGAGATTCGCGCCGCGATGCGGGCCGATCGCCCCGACCAGGTCGATGCCGACTGCCTGTGGCTGCTCGACGCCGACCGCCGGCACGAGCCGGCCCATGGCCATCACCGGCACGGCCATCACCACGCCGACCCGGCGCCGGTGCGCGCGGAGCCGGAGATTCGCATCGGTGCCGGGCGGTGCTATGTCGGTGGTGTCGTGTGCGAGAACGATGCGTCCGTTCCCTATCAGCAGCAGCCGGACTGTCCGGGGTTGGCGCTGCCTGACAGCACCGCCGATCCGGGTCCCTACCTGGTCTACCTCGACGCCTGGGAGCGGGCGGTCTCCGCGCTCGAGGACGAGACGATCCGCGATCCGGCCCTGGGCGGCCCCGATACCGCGGCGCGGGTGCAGACGGTCTGCCAGGTGCGGATGGTGAAGCTGCCCGCAGACGCCGCACCTGCGGTGCCGCCGCGGCCGCAGCACGGCTCGCTCAGCGTGCAAGCGACGCCGGGGCTGTCGCCGGATGAGAACCTGCTTTATCGCGTCGAAATCCACGATTCCGGCGTGGCCGCCGGGAGCGCCCACACCGTCCATCCCGGGCTGCCGGTGATTGCCGCCGACGGCGCTCGCCTCACCCTCGCACGGCCGCACGACGATGTCCGCAGCTGGGCGGCCGGCCAATTTGTCGAGTTGGTCTGCCCCGGGGTCGAGCATGCGATCCTGGCGACCGTTGCGGCCGTGCCGGCAGCTCCGAGCCCAGGCGAGCTCACGCTGGAGCTGCGCCTCGCGGCGGCCGACGTCGCAAGCCTGGCGGCGGAACCGTCGGCATGGCGGGTGCGTCCGATCGCGACCTTCAAGTGGTCGCGTGACAACGGCGCCTTCGCGTTCGCCATCACGTCGATCGATGCCGACGGCGCCAGGCTCGAGGTCGACGATCCCAACCGGATCGGCGATGTGCTGCGCCCGCGTGACTGGGTCGAGATCGTCGATCGCGCCGCCGTGCTGCGCGGACGCGCCGGGCCACTGCGCCGGATCGCGACCATCGAGGAGGGCGAGGCCGGCGTCCTCACGGTCGGGCTCGACCACGCGGTCGACGGGCCGGATCGCCCCGCCCGGGCCGGGACGCCGCAGCAGCGCTCGCTGCTGTGGCGCTGGGACGGCATGAACGCCGACGAGCCAGGATCGCTCGGCGTCAAACCGGTCGCGACCGGAGAAGCAAAGCTCGAGACCACGACGACGCTCGACGGCGGCATCGCGATCACATTCGGCGCCGGCAGCTACGACACCGGAGATTATTGGCTCATTCCGGTGCGCGAGCACCTGGAATGGCCGCAGCTCGCCGGCGGGACACCGCTCGCGCTGCGGCCTCACGGCATCCGTCACCGCACCGCCGAGCTCGCCGTCATCCGCTTCGCCGGCAGCACCGTGGAGGTCGACGATCTCCGGCGCGTCTTCGCGCCGCTCGCCGACGCCGCCGGGAGCCCGCCGCCGGCGCGCCCCGAGCCGGCGCGGCCCGGGCCGGCGCCGCCGACGCCCGCACCGCCGCCGCCCATGATGCCGCCCGATCCCGGCGTGGTGCCGCCGGGCTGCTCGATCCTCGGCCCGTCGCCGGTCCCGCCGTCCGGCTGGCGCTTCACTGGGGCGCGGCTGGCGCTGCGGCGGCCGGATCCGCAATTCAACGTCGTCCCGCAGTATCTGCCCGAGGCCGGCCCGGTGCGGGCCGCGACGCTGGCGGGCCGGATCTTCTGCCTGCTGGCGGATGGCGCGCTATGGGCGCTCGATCCGGGCCTGCCGGAATGGGAGGCCTGGAGCCGCCGCCGCCACCTGCACGATTCCCATCTCGGCGGCGGGGCGCTCGTCGCGTTCGACGGCCGCCTGCACTTTCTCGGCGGCCACCATCGCGACGGCCATCGCAGCGCCCGGCACCGCTGCTACGATCCGGCGACCGACGAGTGGCACAGCCTCGCCCCGCTCGGAGCACCGCGCACCGCTCTTGCGGCCGCGGTGCTCGGCAATCTGCTGTTCGCCGTTGGCGGCAGTGTCAGGCAAAACGGCGATCCGATCGCCGAGGTCGAATGCTACAGCGCAGAGGAGGATCGCTGGACCGCGCGGTCGCCCCTGCCGCATCCCACCGCCGACGCCGCCGCAGCGGCGAGCGGCGGACGGCTCTACATGTTCGGCGGCAACGTCGCCCATCTCCTCGGCCTCATGCATGCGGCCAGCGCCGATGTCCACGTCTATTCCCCGAGCGCCGATCGCTGGAGCAGCGCGTCGCCGCTGGCGGCGCCGCGCAGCGGCGCCAGGGCGATCGCCGCCGAGGACCGGATTTACGTCGTCGGCGGCGAGCGCGGACCGGACGACCCGGCGCCGGTCGAGCTGCTCGACCCAACCACCGGCCGCTGGCTCGAGGCGCCGCAGCCTGACAATCCGCGCCTGATGGCCGGCGTCGCCCTGCTCGACGGCACGCTCCGCCTCCTCGGCGGGATCGACGCCGCCGGCCCGACCGCGACCATCGAGGCCTGCACGGTCGAGCACGTGCTGTATCTGCACGAGAAGCTCGCGGGGGAGTAGCGGGCGCGGCCCTCGCTCACGACGGTGGGCCTACGGGGGCAGAGCCGGCGTCGAGCGCACCATGAGGCGCTGCAGCGCCGATCCGCGTCAGCATCGCGGCGGCCTCGCGGTTCGCCGGATCGTGATCGAGCACATCGCGCAGCAGGCGAGCCGCCGTTTCATTCTCGCCGAGCAGGTGATGGCAGGCCGCCATGTTGAACAGCGTGCCGGTGTCGCCGCCGTAGATCTCGATCGAGCGCTGGAAGAAGGTGAGCGCGCGCGGGTAATCGTCCATCTCATAGAGCAGGACGGCGATGCCGTTGGCGAGATCGAAATCCTCGCCGAGCGGGAAATGCAGATCCCAGACCCGCTCGACCGCTTCGGCCACGTCCTCCCGGGTGGCGGCGTCGAAAGCGGGGGCGAGCTCCTGGAGCCGGGGCAGATAGCGGCCGAATTGATGGCTGTCGTGATGGCTGAGCCGCAGATAGGCGAGGATGTCGGCAGCGGACAACTGCGAAATATGTCGCCGCGCCTGCTTGGTGATGGTGTAGAAGTCGTCGGGACCGAAGTCCCCGACGGTGCGCTGAAAGGCGCTGCGCGTCGCGAAGCAACGCTCCGGCTGCGCAAGCATCAGCAGGGCGGCGACGCAGATGCTGTGGTGGTGGCTGGTCGGGGTGAGCGCGAGCCCGCCGCGCTGCTCGCAGAAGCAGGCGAAGGCGTGATAGTTGACCGGCAGGGAGACGCTGCCGTGGCGAACCAGGCCGGGCGGCGGTCGTCCGTCCAACGCCTGGAGCCGGTGCTCGCCCTTGTCGGCGGACAGCACCAGCAGGCCTCGCGGGGCCAGCGCCGCCAGGCGATCCAAACAGCGCAGGCCGTCTGCCGGGAACAACAGATAGGTGCCGCGCAGGCTGCGCCGGTAGTCGTCGAGCGGGCCTTGCAGCCAGGCTTCCTGGTAGGCGGGTGCGGCGAGCGGCTCGTCGTCGTAGTGGATCTGCAGGGCGGCGAGCAGGGCCGCGGCGTCGAGCGTGTCCGGATCCTCGTCGACGGCCAACGACACCAGACAGCGCCAGGCGCGTCCGTCCTGCAGATGGAACAGATCCTG
>JBEKZK010000343.1:0-5437 GCA_049509935.1 Xanthobacteraceae bacterium
CAGCCGTCGGCGCCGGCACCATCGCGGTCGACCAGCATATGCTCCGGGCGGACGCCGATCGTGGCGGCGCCGTAGCGGGCCGCCGCCTTTTCCCCGATCAGGTTCATGCGCGGCGATCCGATGAAGCCGGCGACGAACAGGTTGGCCGGGTGCTGGTAGAGGTCGAGCGGCGAGCCGTGCTGCTCGATGCGGCCGGCGTTCAGCACCACGATGCTCTGCGCCATGGTCATTGCCTCGACCTGGTCGTGGGTGACGTAGACCGCGGTGGTCCCGAGCTGGCGCTGCAGCCGGGTCACCTCCAGGCGCATCTGCACCCGCAGCGCGGCATCGAGGTTCGACAGCGGCTCGTCGAACAGGAACGCCTTGGGCTCGCGCACGATGGCGCGGCCGATCGCGACGCGCTGGCGCTGGCCGCCGGAGAGCTCGCGCGGCTTGCGGTCGAGATAGGCCGTGAGGTTGAGCGTGGCCGCGGCGGCCTGGACCTTGCGGGCGATCTCGGCGCGCGGCAGCCCCGCCATCTTCAGGCCGAAGCCGATGTTGCCGCGCACGCTCATGTGCGGGTAGAGCGCGTAGGACTGGAACACCATGGAGAGGCCGCGCCTGGCCGGCGGCACCCCGACCACGTTGACGCCGTCGATCAGGATGCGTCCGGCGGTGACATCCTCGAGGCCGGCGATGAGCCGGAGCAGAGTGGTCTTGCCGCAGCCCGAGGGGCCGACGAAGACCACGAACGACCCGTCCCCGATGTCGAGATCGGCGCCGTGGATGATGTCGATCGAGCCGAACGACTTGCGCACGCCTTCCAGGGTGATGCGGCCCATGTGATCCTCTTTGTCCGGCCTATTTCACGGCGCCGAAGGTCAGCCCGCGCACGAGCTGGCGCTGACTGAACCAGCCGAGCACCAGGATGGGCCCGACCGCGAGCGTGGAGGCGGCCGAGAGCTTGGCCCAGAACAGCCCCTCCGGGCTCGAGTAGGAGGCGATGAACACGGTGAGCGGCGCCGCCTCCGAGGTCGACAGGTTCAGGGTCCAGAACGCCTCGTTCCATGCCAGGATGACGTTGAGCAGCAGGGTCGAGGCGATGCCCGGCACCGCCATCGGCAGCAGCACGTAGACGAGCTCGCGGCCGATGGTGGCGCCGTCCATCCGCGCCGCCTCGAGGATGTCGCGCGGGATCTCCTTGAAGTAGGTGAACAGCATCCACACCACGATCGGCAGGTTGCCGAGGCACAGCACGATGACGAGGCCGGTGCGGGTGTCTAGCAGGCCGGTGTCGCGGCAGATCAGGTAGATCGGCACCAGCACGCCGACCGGCGGCATCATCTTGGTCGAGAGCATCCACAAGAGGACATCGCGCGTCCGCCTGGTCGGCGCGAACGCCATCGACCACGCCGCCGGAACAGCGATCGCCATGGCGATCAGCGTCGAGCCGCCGGCGATGATGATCGAGTTCATGGCGTGGAGCAGGTAGTCGCTGCGGCTCTGCACCGCGGCGTAGTTCTCCGTCGTCCAGTGAAAGAACAGAAACGACGGCGGCGTCGCGAACGCCTCCAGCTCGGTCTTGAAGCTGGCGAGCACCATCCACAGGATCGGGAAGAAGATGATGCCGCCCACGACCCACGCCGCCAGCGTGGTCACAAGGGTGCGCGCGGTGGAGCTTTGCCGGGCCATCTCACGCGTCCAGGTTGCGGCCGACGATGCGGACGAGGAAGAACGCCAGGATGTTGGCGATCACCACCGCCACCAGCCCGCCGGCCGACGCCGTGCCGACGTCGTACTGGATGAGCGCCTGGGAGTAGACCAGGAATGCGATGTTGGTGGTCTGCAGGCCGGGGCCGCCGCCGGTGGTGACGAAGATCTCGGCGAACACGCTGAGCAGGAAGATGGTCTCGATCAGCAGCACCACGGTGATCGGCCGGGCCAGGTGCGGCAGCGTGATGTAGACGAACGAGGAGATTGCGCCGGCGCCGTCCATCTCCGCGGCCTCGCGCTGCTCCTCGTCGAGCGACTGCAGGGCGGTGAGCAGGATCAGGGCGGCGAACGGCAGCCATTCCCACGACACGATGAGGATGATCGAGAGCAGTGGCGCCTGCGCGAACCAGTCGACCGGCTGCAGCCCGACCGAGGTGGCGAGCCAGGCGAACAGTCCCGACACCGGGTTCATCAGCAGGTTCTTCCACACCAGCGCGCTGACCGTCGGCATGACGAAGAACGGCGCGATCACCATGAGACGGACGATGCTCTGCCCGATCACCGTCTGGTCGAGCAGCAGCGCCACCAGGGTGCCGAGGACCAGCGTGATGACGAGCACCGAGCCGACCAGCACCAGCGTGTTGCCCAGCGAGGCGAGGAACGCCGGATCGGTGAGGAAGTAGTAGTAGTTGTCGAAGCCGGCGAAGCTCTCGGCCCCGGGATTGAGGAGGTTGTAGTTGAGCAGCGAGAAATAGATCGTCGTCGCCAGCGGGACGATCATCCAGACGAAGAGCACGGCGACCGCCGGGGCGACGAGGATCCGGCCGAGGGTCTGGGTCTGCTGGGTCGCCATGGCCGCCTCTGATGCCTTTTGCCCTGGACTTGTCCCGGCAAGTCGGACCTGTCCGACTTGCGATCTCCGAAGAGTGGCGCAATTCGGCTCGAGCCGAGTTGCGCATGCGTCCACGTCTTGCTTGCTGCCTGGAGACGTGGATGGCCGGGACGAGCCCGGCCATGACGGGCGCCGAGATTCACGTGACCGTAGGGGTGGGCACGAAAGGGCGTTGACGCCCGTCTTCGCGGGCTATGGGCGCTCTTGCGCCGTGCCCACCGGTGGCGCTGAGGGTGGGCACGCGGTTGCCCACCCTGCGAGCGGCCTCTGCGGAACCCTACTTGATGTAGCCGGCGCGCTTCATCTCGCGCTCGGTCGAGGACTGCGCCGCCGCCAGCGCCGCATCGATCGTGGTCGCGCCCGAGAGCGCGGCGGAGAACTGCTGGCCGACGGCGGTGCCGATTCCCTGGAACTCCGGGATGGCCGCGTACTGGATGCCGACATAGGGCACCGGCTTGACGGTCGGATGGTTGGGGTCGGCCGAGTCGATCGAGGCGAGCGTGAGCTTGGCGAAGGGCGCCGCCGCGATGTAGCTCGGATTGGCGTACAGCGAGGTGCGGGTGCCGGGCGGCACGTTGGCCCAGCCCTCCTTGGCGGCGACCAGCTGGGTGTAGTCCTTGCTGGTAGCCCAGGCGACGAATTTCTCCGCGGCGTCGACCTTCTTCGATCCGGCCGGAATGGCGAGGCTCCACGCCCACAGCCAGTTGGCGTTCTTGCCGAGGCCGGTGTTCGGCGCGAGCGCGAAGCCGACCTTGTCGGCGACCTTGGAATCCTTCGGGTTGGTCACGAAGGATGCGGCGACGGTGGCGTCGATCCACATCGCGCACTTGCCGGCGTCGAACAGGGCGAGGTTCTCGTTGAAGCCGTTGGAGCTGGCGCCCGGCGGGCCTGCGGTCTTCATCAGGTCCACGTAGGTGGTGAGCGTCTTGCGCCATTCCGGGGTGTTGAACTGCGGCTCCCACTTCTCGTCGAACAGCCGGGCGCCGAACGAGTTCGCCATGGCGTCGAGGAACGCCATATTCTCGCCCCAGCCCGCCTTGCCGCGCAGGCAGATGCCGTAGACCTCGGCCGACTTGTCGGTGAGCTTCTTGGCGGCGTCGATGACGAAATCCCAGGTCGGCTGCTCGGGCATCGTCAGGCCGGCCTTGGCGAACAGGTCCTTGCGGTACATCACCATCGAGCTCTCGCCGTAGAACGGCGCCGCGTACAGCGTGCCGTCGACCGACAGCGCGGCCCGGATCTTCGGCAGCAGATCGTTGACGTCGTAGCCGGCGCCGAGCTTGTCGAGAGGAATCAGCCACTTCTGCTTGGCCCAGATCGGCACCTCGTAGGTGCCGATGGTCAGTACGTCGAACTGCCCGCCCTTGGTGGCGATGTCCGTGGTGACGCGCTGGCGCAGCACGTTTTCCTCGAGCGTCACCCATTTGACCGTGATGTCGGGGTTCCTGGCGGTGAAGTCGGCGGTCAGACCCTGCATTCGGATCATGTCGCCGTTGTTCACCGTCGCGATGGTCAGGGTGGTTTCCGCCAGCGACGGGGTCGCGGCCAGCAATGCCAGCGAGCCGATCAAGGCGCCGATCGACGTCCTCATGGTCTCCTCCCTTGTTGCCGAGCATATGATCTTTTGTTGAGCATATGTTCACATCGTTGGGAAAGGCTGTCAACGAGATTCGCGCACGCCAAGGTAGCCCGGATGGAGCCGCCAGGGCGTTTACGCCCGTCTGCGACGGGCCATGGCGGAAACCGGGAGTGCCGACGCCGCGAACCGCGGCGCCCGAGCATTCCGGTCGACCCGCCCCGGATTTCGCTTTCGCTCCATCCGGGCTGCGGCTTTTACGGCAGCAATGCCCGGGCGGTGGCCTCGTCGGTGATCAGGCCCGACAGCAGGCGGCCGGTGAGCGCGGCGCGCATCGCCGGCAGCTTGGGCCGCCCGAGCGCGGCGCCGACGGTCAGCGCCTCGGCGGCGACGCGATGGGGCACGCTGGTGACCCGCCGGTTGCTGCCGCCGTCGATGATCCGGCCCTCCCGGTCGAACGCCCAGCCGATGATCTCGCCGATGGCGCCGAGGCGCATGAGCTCCAGCAGCTCCTCGCGGTCGAGGAAGCCGTCGATCAGCAGCTGCGCGCCCTGGTCGACCTGGCCGATGCCGACCAGGCGCAGGTCGGCCTTCTCGGCGATGGCGCGAACCCGGGCCACCGGATCGATCCGCAGCAGCTGCTCGCGTTCCCCCTCCGAGGCGGCGAACACCGGCAGCGGCATCGGATAGTGACGGGCCCTGGTCAGGTCGGCGAAGCGCGCCACCGCATCGAACAGGCTGGCGGAGCCGTCGGGCGAGATGTTGCCGACCAGCGACACGATCCGGTGGTTGGGGCAGTCCATGGCGGGAATCTGCTCCACCGCGGCCCGCATCGCGCGGCCGGTGCCCATCCCGAGGATCGCCGGCCTGCTGGCGCGCAGGATCGATTCGAGCAGGGCGGCGGCGCGCTCGGCGATGCCGGCGACCGCGGTCGGCGCCGCCGGATCGGTCGGTACCACCTCGCAGTAGCGCAGCTCGAAGGCGTCGGTGAGCCGCGCCGCCAGCTCCATGCAGGCGGCGATCGGATGCTCGAGCCGGAAGGTGATCAGGCGCTCGGCGAGACAGAGCGAGACCAGGCGCTGCGCGGTGGGGCGGGAGACCGCGAGCGCCTTGGCGATCTCGTCCTGGGTCTTGCCGGCGATGAAATAGAGCCAGCCGGCGCGCGCGGCATCGTCGAGGCGCGAGCGGTCGCTGTCGGATGCTCTCATGAACCGCGCGCGCCCCACCTGCCCGACGTCAGCCAAACGATCGAAGGTCCATGATTTGATCATATGACG
>JBEKZK010000344.1:0-5420 GCA_049509935.1 Xanthobacteraceae bacterium
GCCGATCGTCCGGACCAGCAGATGATCGAGCGCAATCTCGCCGATCTCATTGATCAGCACCGCCGTTTCGGCCAGCGCCGGATCGTCGAGCAGGCGATTGAGCAGGCTGGTCTTTCCGGCACCGAGAAAGCCGGTCAGCACGGTCAGCGGAAGCGGTGCCCCGGGCCGACGGGCAGCGCCGCCGCTGAGGCGATCGGCCGCCATGGGGCCTACCGGCGCTTCGGCCGCGGGCGCGGGATCGGCACCGCACCGTCGATCGGGTTGGCGGCGAGATCGGCGGCGGCCGAGCCTGCGGCCGGCGCCGGCACGAACAGGTTCCATGGTCCGGGCAGCGTCGGTACCGCCGCCGCCGCGGCGGACTTCGGCGCGTCGGCCGGGCCGCCGCCGCTGCCGGTTGGTCGAGCCGCCGCAAACGAACGGGTGACCGGCGTCCTGGCGGGGCCGAGGTAGACCTCGATCGGCGGCATCGACGGCGTCAGCGGGCCGAGGAGGGAGGCGTGCCGCATGCCGCGCGTCTGCAGGTCGATCGACATCAGCGAAAAGGCCGAGCTCGGATCGCGCTCGTTGGTGACCACGACCGGCTCGTCCTCGGCGGCGTCGCGATGACGGTTCTTGCCGCACACTTCGTCGCGCAGGTTCGGGGGATCGGCTGCGACCGGCGTCAGATTTGCCACCGTCCCGAGCGAGGGCATCAGCCAGGACATCGTGGAGTCGGCGGAAAACCCCTTTTCCAGCAGCTGCGCGGCCTTCTCGGCCCGCGCCGTGGCCGACGGCGCACCCAGCACAACGGCGATCAGGCGCCGGTTGTTGCGCGTTGCCGAGGCGACCAGGTTGAACCCGGATGCGCAGATGAATCCGGTCTTCATCCCGTCGGCGCCGGGATAGCGATCGATCAGCATGTTGTAGTTGCGCATCACCACGCGCCCCAGCTTGATCGCCGGGATGTGCCAATAGAGGTCGTATTCGGGAAAGTCGTGGATCAGCGCGCGGGCCAGGATGGCGAGGTCGCGCGCCGACGTGATCTGGCCGTCGGCCGGCAGGCCATTGGGATTGACATAGCTCGTCTGCGTCATGCCGAGGCGCTGCGCCGCGCCGTTCATCTCGCCGACGAAACCTTCGATCGAGCCGCCGACGCCTTCGGCCAGCACCACCGCCATGTCGTTGGCCGAGTGCACCATCAGCATCTTCAGGGCATTATCGACGGTGAGCCGGGTGCCGGCCTTGAAGCCCATCTTCGAGGGCTGCTGGGCGACCGCCCGGCTCGACACCGTGATCAGCTTGTCGAGGCTGATCCGTCCGTCCTTGGCGGCAATCAGCGTCACATAGGTGGTCATCAGCTTGGTGACCGAGGCGGGATACCACGGAGACGTCGCGTTCTCGGCGTGCAGCACCTTGCCGCTGTCGGCCTCGACCAGCAGCAGGGCCTCGGCGGCTGCCGGTACCGCATGTCCGGCGACCGCGGCGGCAGCGAGGACGGCAAGCATCTTTGCTCGAGCGGAAACCGGCATTGCACCCAAAACCATGACCTGTCTCGGCCGAACGCGACGGGCCTGTGCAAAGGTCCGTCCTTCTCCGTCGATTTGCCCTGCGCAGGTGGCGGAGCAGGATCGTACGACGATCGCCCGGCAGCCGGCGCTTCGGTCGCAGAGTCCCGGCGCACCGGCATCCTGCGACTTGACGTGCGCGGTGCGTTATCTAAACCGATCGATCATCGAACGCAAAGTCGGCCGTCGAGCTTGCGCGGGAGCCTGTACGGCAGGCCGGTGCGGCCGATTGTGCCGGGAACGCGTCGAGGAGGCCGTCATGACCACATGCATCGTCGGATGGGCGCACAGTCGGTTCGGCAGGCTCGAGGCCGAGACCGTGGAAAGCCTGATCGTGCGGGTCGCCGCCGATGCCCTCGCCGACGCCGGGATCGAGGCCGCCGATGTCGACGAGATCGTGCTCGGTCACTTCAATGGCGGGTTCTCGGCGCAGGACTTTACCGCCTCGCTGGTCCTGCAGGCCTCCCCCGATCTGCGCTTCAAGCGCGCGACCCGGGTGGAGAACGCCTGTGCAACCGGCTCCGCGGCGGTCCATCAGGGCATCAAGGCCATCGAAGCGCGGTCGGCCCGCCGCGTCCTCGTGGTCGGGGTCGAGCAGATGACGACCACGCCGTCCGCCGAGATCGGGAAAATCCTGCTCAAGGCCTCCTACGTCCGCGAGGAGGCCGACACAGTGGGCGGCTTCGCCGGCGTGTTCGGGGTCATCGCGGCGCGCTACTTCCAGAAATACGGTGACCAGTCCGAGGCGCTCGCCCGGATCGCGGCAAAAAATCACCGCAACGGCGTCGGCAACCCGTACGCTCAGATGCGCAAGGACCTGGGTTACGACTTTTGCCGTGCTGCCGGCGACAAGAATCCCTATGTGGCCGGGCCGCTCAAGCGCACCGACTGCTCGCTGGTGTCCGACGGCGCCGCCGCCGTCGTGCTCGCCGACATCGACACCGCGCTCGCCATGAACAAGGCCGTGGTATTCCGGGCCGCCGAGCACGTGCAGGATTTCCTGCCGATGTCGCGGCGCGACATCCTGAGGTTCGAGGGCTGCACCGAGGCGTGGAAGCGCGCGCTCGCCAAGGCGCATGTCGCGCTCGGCGATCTCTCCTTCGTGGAGACCCACGACTGTTTCACTATCGCGGAGCTCATCGAGTACGAGGCGATGGGGCTGGTGCCCGAGGGCCGCGGCGCGACCGCCATCAACGAGGGCGTGACCGAGAGGACGGGGCGGCTGCCGATCAATCCGTCGGGTGGCCTCAAGGCCAAGGGCCACCCGATCGGCGCCACCGGCGTGTCGATGCACGCGCTGACCGCGATGCAGCTCACCGGGACCGCCGGCGACATTCAGGTCGACGGCGCCCGGCTCGGCGGAATATTCAACATGGGTGGTGCCGCGGTGGCGAACTACGTCAGCATCCTCGAACGCCTCAAGTGACCCGGGATCCGGCCACAGCGCGTCCCGGTCAATAGAGAACGACTTGTTGCGGCGCCTGGGATCGAGCCCGAGGGCAGCCTGTCGCCGGGTCCTGCGTCAGCGGGCCGCCGCGCTCGCCGGTTCCGCCGGCGCGACGCCGATCGCGAGTGGCGCCTCGGCTGCCCCCGGCGCCATGAACTGGGCGCGCGCGAGCTCGGCAAAGCGGCCGCCCCGCGCCATGAGCTCGTCGAATGTGCCGGTTTCGACGATGCGCCCCGCATCGAGCACCAGGATCCGTGAGGCATTGCGCACGGTGCTGAAGCGGTGCGCGATGACGAACGTGGTGCGTCCCTTCATGACCTCGTCGAGAGCAGCCTGAACCTTCTGCTCCGTCCCGGCGTCGAGTGCGCTGGTCGCCTCGTCGAGGATGAGGATGGGCGGGTCCTTGAGAATGGCGCGGGCAATCGACAGGCGCTGCCGCTCGCCGCCCGACAGCGAGCGGCCGCGCTCGCCGACCCGGGCCTCGAACCCGTCGGGGTTGCGCTCGATGAAGTCCAGTGCCTGCGCCCGTTCGGCGGCACGGCGCAGCTCGTCGATTGTCGCATCGGGTTTGCCGACCCGGAGGTTCTCGCCGATCGAGCGGTTGAACAGCAGCGACTCCTGGAACACCACCCCGATGTTGCGCCGCAGCCCGGCGAGCTTGAGCACCCGGATGTTCATTCCGTCGATCTTGATCGCCCCCGACTGCGGATCGAAGGCGCGGTGGAGCAGCGCCAGTGCCGTCGACTTGCCGGCTCCCGTGGCGCCGACCAGCGCCACCGTCTCGCCGGGCAGCACGGTGAGCTTCAGTCCCTCGACCGCCGGTCGCCTGCCGTCGTAGGAGAACGACACGTCGTCGAACTCGACGAGGCCGTGCAGCCGGCCGGGCTCGACCGCATCGGCCTTCTCGCGGACCAGCGGCGTGGTATCGAGCACATCCAAGAACTCGCGCAGCCGCGGCGCTTCCATGAAGATCCGGTTGGCGAAGCCGACCGCCTGCTCCAGCCGGGCGACCAGCATGGTGGCGAGGTTCATGAACATCACGATCTCGCCGATCGTCGCCAGGCCCTTGACCTGCAGCACGGTGCCGATCAGCACGATCGCCAGCATCGTGATGGTGGTCGAGGCGCGGGTCAGCACGGTGACCATCGCCCACCACGACAGCACCGGTATCTGCGCCGCCAGCAGCTGCCCGACCACGTCGCGCAGCCCCGACACCTCGGCCTCGACCCGGGCGAAGCCCTGCACCAGCGCGACGTTGCTCAGCGCGTCCGAGGCGCGCTCCGCGAGGTCCGAATAATGCCGCTCGACCGAGCTCTGCAACTCGTGGGTCTTGCGCATGATCATTGCTGTCAGCACCGCGAAGACCACGCACAGCCCGATCAGCAGCAGCGCCAGCCGCCAGTTGAGCAGCAGCGACAGCGGCAGCAGGACGATCAGCGACACGAAGGCGGCAAGATGCTCGCGAAAGAACGAGAGCCACAGCGCCCACAGCGCATCGGTGCCGGAGAGCATCACCTTCATCAGCCGGCCCGAATGGGTGCCGCCGTGGAATGACATCGGCAGCTGCAAGGCGTGCTCGAAGTAGCCGGTCAGAACCTCCTGCCGCCGGCGATGTGCGAGACGGTCCGCATGGAGCGCGATCAGCACGCCGCAGCCGATGGTGAACAGGCCGAAAGCCGCCCATGCGGCGAGGAGAATCAGCAGGTCCGACCAGCGGGGCGGCAGTCCGCGCTCCTGGATGGTCACCAGCGTGTCAATGATCCGGCCGAACAGGACGGGCTCGGCGAACTGCGCTGCCGCGAGCGCCACGTTGGCGCCCGCCAGCAGCCAGCCCAGCCGGGCTTCGGGGCCGAGCAGCGCGAGGACGCGGCCATATAGGGACAGGAATTTCATTCGGCCAATTCGGGGCAGGGTCGGCGCCGACTGTAGCGCAATCGGACCCGGTGGCAACGCCACTGCCGATACACCACGGCCGGCCTCCGCGCACCTCGGTGCCGGTTGTAGCGACGAGCAGAGTTCAACCCACAACCGCAGGCCGCGTACGAAATGGCATAATCTCTTGGGATTATGTATTGTGATATGCAATAAAATATTGTTATAAAATGATAACCAGAGCGCAGTCGGTAAAACTACATATGTCGACGCGGACGTTAACTAATATTCGTGAGAACTATCAGCCAATTCGGCTCCTATCCGATTCGGTCTCACTTGAAACCACATTTGGAATCTGTAGACGAAGTCCGCTGCATCGATTTTTCGTATTGGCGATCGCAATTGAATATTGTACCGATCAACCGGGGGTTAGTGGTGACTACATTGCAAGACCGTAATTCCCGATGGGCCACCGACGAACTGCGTGGGGGGATCGCGCGAGTCAATGGACAACTCGAGCGAGAGTTAGGCATGACGAACATTCCGACCGAGTTGTT
>JBEKZK010000345.1:0-5418 GCA_049509935.1 Xanthobacteraceae bacterium
CGGATTGGGCGGCTTGCCGGCCGCCAGCCACGCCTCGCGCGACTGACCGCCCTTCCACGCCCGGGTGGTGAAGCCGAGAATCTCGACCTTGACGCCGCAGCGCTCGAGGGTGCGCGCCAGGATGTCGGCGCAGGTTGCCGCGACCGTGATCGGGCGGCCGCGCATCGAGCCCGAATTGTCGAGCAGCAGCGTCACTACGGTATCGCGGAAACTGGTGTCCTTCTCGCGCTTGAACGACAGCGGATGCATCGGGTCGACAACGACGCGCGACAGCCGCGCGGGATCAATCAGCCCTTCCTCGAGGTCGAATTCCCAGGCCCGGCTCTGCTGCGCCATCAGCCGGCGCTGCAGCCGGTTGGCGAGCCGCGACACCACGCCCTGAAGATGCGAGAGCTGCTTGTCGAGATAGCCGCGGAGCCGATCGAGCTCGTCGGGCTCGCACAGGTCCTCGGCCGCCACCACCTCGTCGAACTTGACCGCGAACGGACGGTAGTCGGGACCGCGCGGCTCGTTGGCCCCGTGATGGCGCGGACGCCACGGCTCGTTGGCGGTTTCCGAGTCGCCCATGTCGGCGTCCGGCATGTCGGCGGTCGGCGCATCGACCGCCTCGGTCGCGCCTTCGGGCTGATCCTGCGCGGCAATCTCGCTGTCCTCGAGCGACATCCCCTGGGCGTCGTCGGACTCCTGCGCCTCGCCGTCCTCCCCGGCCTCGTCGGACTGCGAATCCTCGTCGCGATTGTCGTCGTCCTCGTCCTCGGCGTCCCGGTTGCGCTCGTCGCCCATCTCCAGCGAATCGAGCAGGTCGTGAACCGCGTCGGCGAACTCTCGCTGGCTCTCGACGAGCTTGCCGAGACGATCGAGGTCGCGGCCGGCCTTGTCCTCGATCAGCGGCTTCCACAGCTCGACGATCTTGCGCGCGGCAGGCGGCGGCGGCAGGCCGGTCAGCCGCTCGCGCACCATCATGGCGATGGCGTCCTCGATCGGCGCATCGGCGCGATCGGTGATGTCGTCGAACTTCCCGCGGTGGTAGCGATCCTCCAGCATCGCCGACAGGTTGCGGGCGACCCCTTCCATCCGCCGTGCCCCGATCGCCTCGACGCGCGCCTGCTCGACGGTCTCGAAGACGGCGCGGGCCTGCTGGCCGCCGGGCATCAGCCGGCGGTGCACGCCCGGATCGTGGCAGGCGATCCTGAGCGCGATCGAGTCGGCGTGGCCGCGCACGATCGCCGCCTCGCGGGCGGTCAGCTTGCGCGCCGGTTCCGGCAGACGGGCCTTGGCGCCGGCAAACCCGGGCCGCTCCGCCGCAAACGTCACCTCGAGGTCGGGCTTGCGGGCGATCGCCCGCAGACAGCCGGCAACCGAGCGCTTGAACGGCTCGGCCGGCCCTTCCTTGCCCGAGATCCGGCCTTTGAGGTTGGAGGTCATCGATCGACGCCCATCGCCAGGGATCAGCTCAATGCGACATTGACCGAGGATTCCGGAAGCTCGACGCCGAAGCAGCGCTGGTAGAACTCGGCGACGATCGGCCGCTCCAGCTCGTCGCACTTGTTCAGGAACGTCACCCGGAACGCAAACCCCAGGTCGTGGAAGATGTCGGCGTTCTCCGCCCAGATGATCACCGTCCGCGGGCTCATCACGGTGGAGATGTCTCCGTTCATGAAGGCATTGCGGGTGAGATCGGCGACCCGCACCATCTTGTTGACGATGTCGCGCCCCGCCGGGGTGCGATAGTGCTGCGCCTTGGCGAGCACGATCTCGACCTCATTGTCGTGCGGCAGATAGTTGAGCGTCGTGACGATCGACCAGCGGTCCATCTGGCCCTGGTTGATCTGCTGGGTGCCGTGATAGAGCCCGGTGGTGTCGCCGAGCCCGATGGTGTTGGCGGTGGCGAACATGCGGAACCCGGGATGCGGCTTGATCACCTTGTTCTGGTCGAGCAGGGTGAGCTTGCCGGACACCTCGAGCACACGCTGAATCACGAACATCACATCGGGACGACCGGCGTCGTATTCGTCGAAGACGAGAGCGATATTGTTCTGCAGCGCCCAGGGCAGGATGCCGTCGCGAAACTCGGTGACCTGCATGCCGTCGCGGATCACGATCGCGTCCTTGCCGATCAGATCGATCCGGCTGATGTGGCTGTCGAGGTTCACCCGCACACAGGGCCAGTTGAGCCGTGCCGCGATCTGCTCGATATGGGTCGACTTTCCGGTGCCATGATAGCCGGTGACGATCACCCGGCGGTTGCGGGAAAAACCCGCCAGGATGGCAAGCGTCGTGGCGCGATCGAACAGATAGTCGGGATCGATGTCCGGCACGTGCTCGTCGGGCTCGGAATAGGCCGGCACTTCCATGTCGCTGTCGATGCCGAAGACCTGCCGGATCGACACTTTCATGTCGGGCAGGCCGGCGCTGTCGTGAGCTGCGGTCGTCATTACGCCTCCGTGGCCTCGGAACGCCCGAGGTCCGCTTTGGTCAAGTCGCGCGGTTCGGATGTCGGCCGCAAGCTAGCAGAAACATCGCGGGCAGAGAATTGCTCCCGGCGCGGTCAGCAAAATCCAACGGATTTCAGGTAGTTATAGGCCTGGATGATCTGCCGCAACTTGTCCTCGCAGGACCGGTCGCCGCCGTTGGCGTCGGGGTGATGGCGTTTCACCAGCAGCTTGAACCTCGCCTTGATGTCGGGCGACGTCGCCTCGGTCTCGAGACCGAGCACGTCGAAGGCCTTGCGCTCGGCGTTACGGATGGTACGGGCTTCCGGGGCGGGGCGCTCGGCGCGCCAGCCGGCTCGGCCGCCGAGCTCGCGCAGGATGCCCAACGGGTCGTCGGCGAAGCCGGGCTCGACACCGATGTCGCCCGGCCGCCCCGTCGCGGGCCGGCGTCCGACGCCCATCTTCCAGGTGGGGCGGTGGCCGGTCACCGCCTCCTTCTGATATCGCGCGACGGCGTCGTCGCTCATCCCGGCGAAGAAATTGTACGATTGATTGTACTCGCGCACGTGAGCGAGGCAGAACCGCCAGTATTCGCCCTCGCGCAGCCGCCCCTTCGGGGCGCGATGGCTCGCCTCGCCGCCACAGCCCGGCCAGTCGCAGGCCGGACAATCGGTACGCACCCGGCGATCCTCGCTGGGCTTGACACGGATGCGATCGAATATGGGCGAGTCGAATTTCATCATGACCGATTATGCGGAACAGAGGCGCCCCGCCGCAAGGCATTGACAAAGAGCGCGCGATCGTCTTGTCACCATCGGCGGCGGCGACATGCCGATCCGGTGGAACCTGGCGACGGCGATGCGGACGGCCGACCACATCACAGAGAAGTTGACCGAAGCTTTCACGCCCGAGAGCCTGCGCGTCGTCGACGAGTCGCATCAGCACGCAGGACACGCCGGCCATCGCCCGGGCGGAGAGACCCACTTCCGAGTCTATATCGTGGCTCGGGCCTTCCAGGGGAAGACCCGGATCGAGCGCCACCGCATGGTCAATGCGGCGCTCTCCGCCGAGCTTGCCGGCGGCGTGCACGCGCTCGCGATCCACGCCGCAGCGCCAGGCGAAGCGGGCGCCTGATCGATCGGATCAGGCGGTGCGCGCCACGGCGGCGCGCCGGCCGAGCGGCGTGATCTTCAGCGCCGTGATGCGATTGCGGTTGCGGCGCAGCACCTGGAAGCGAAAGCCGTGGAACGTGAAGCTCTGGCCGGGCTCCGGGATCGAGCGCGACTCGTGGATGACCAGACCCGCGATCGTGGTCGCCTCCTGGTCCGGCAGGCTCCAGTCCATGGCACGGTTCAGATCGCGGATCGGAACGCCCCCGTCGACATTGACCGAGCCGTCGAGCTGCGGGCGGACGCCGGCCACCGCGACGTCGTGCTCGTCCTCGATGTCGCCGACGATCTCCTCGAGGATGTCCTCCAGCGTCACCAGGCCCATCACCTCGCCGTACTCGTCGACGACCAGCGCGAACGGGGTCTTGCGGCGGCGGAACGCCTTGAGCTGCTCGGCGAGCGGCGTGGTGTCGGGCACGAACCACGGTGGCGACGAGATCCCCAACACGTCGACCTGCGCCAGATTGCCGCCGGCGGCCTGGATGGCGCGCAGCAGATCCTTGGCGTGCAGCACACCGACGATGTTTTCCGGGCTGCCCCGCCACAGCGGCACCCGGGTGACCGGTGCGGCGAGGACGGCGCGCACGATCTCGTCGTTCGGCTCGCCGGCGTTGACGGTGATCATCTCGGTACGGTGGATCATCACGTCGGAGACCTCGAGCTCGCGCAGATCGAGCAGGCCGCCGAGCATGTCGCGATCGAGCTTTTCGACGCTGCCCTCGTGATGCAGCAGATCGACGGCGCCGCGCAGCTCCTCGTGCGCCGACAGGATCGGCTGGTTGACGCCGACGTCGATCCCGAATCGCGCCAGGATCCAGCGGACGATGGCCTCGATCGCCATCAGCACCGGGCCGAACAGCCGCACCAGCCACGAGATCGGCCGCGCCACCAGGAGAGCCACCCGATCCGGCGCGTTGATCGCGACGGTCTTCGGCAGCACCTCGGCGAACACCACGACCAGGACCGTCATCGTGACGGTGGCGTAGAGCACACCGGCCTCGCCGAAGCCCCATGCCAGCAGGACGCCGGTGGCGAGCGACGAGGCCCCGATGTTGACGGCATTGTTGCCGAGGAGCAGGGCGCCGATCAGCCGCTCGCGCGTCTGCATCAGGCGGTTCACGGTGGCGGCGCGATCGCTGCCCTGCTTTTCCAGCCGCAGCATGCGGGCGCGCGAGGACGCCGTCAGTGCGGTCTCGCTGCCCGCCAGCACGAACGACACGGCGAGACAGAGCACGATCGCGGTCAGTGCGAGCCAGTCTCCGGATGTCATCGCAGCGAGAGCTTTTCCGCCATGAAGGCGCGGACCTCGGCCGGATCCACGTCGCGTGCCACGAAACTCTTGCCGATCCCGCGTGCCAGGATGAACGTGAGCTTGCCGCGGCTGACCTTCTTGTCCTGCGCCATCAGGTCCATCAGGCCGTCGAGACCGGGCAGGCCACCCGGAATATCCGCCGGGTGGCTCGGCAGGCCGACCGCCGCGAGGTGCCGGTCGACGCGGTCGGCGTCCTCTTTCGCCATCAGCCCGAGCCGGGCCGAGAACCCGAAGGCGAGGGACATGCCGATGGCGACCGCCTCGCCGTGCAGCAGCCGATCGGAGAACCCGGCGCCGGCTTCGAGCGCGTGTCCGAAGGTGTGGCCGAGATTGAGCAGAGCGCGTTCCCCGGTCTCACGCTCGTCGCGGGCGACGGTCTGCGCCTTGGCGCGGCAGCTCACCGCGATCGCGTGCTCGCGCGCCGGGCTGCCGGCGAAGACGTCGCGCCAGCTCGTCTCCAGCCAGGAGAAGAAGCCTTCGTCGCCGATCAGCCCATACTTGACGA
>JBEKZK010000346.1:0-5409 GCA_049509935.1 Xanthobacteraceae bacterium
AACCGGGTCCAGCCGCGGATCTCCGTTTCGGGATCGAACTCCGCCCATTTGGGGTGCCGCGACGGGTCCTGGAGCCGGTCGACCTTTCCGAAGAGCTCGTTCACGAAACGCGTCAGTCGACGATACCTCTCGCTGTCCTCCGGCCACGCATACGCCACCAGCAGCGCCTGATTGGCGATCGTCGGAACCGGAGCGTCCTCGGCAATGAGATTGGGGTAGAGCCTGCTGGTCAGGCTCGCCGCCGTATATTCGGCGAGCACCGGCGAGATATCGCGGCCCGGCAGATCCACCTGGTCGAGGGGGAGGAAGTGAACGCCGTCCTCCTTCTTCAGCTTTGCCAGAGCGGCCTGCGGCCCCCCGGTCAGCACGATCATCGCCGCGATGTCACCCTTCAGCAGCTTCTGGATGGCCTCGTCGTTGTCGTAGTAGGACCGCTCGACCGAAAGGTTGAGCATGCGGAATACGCGGTCGGCCGTGACCTCGGTCTGGCTCTCCTTGAGGTTGAAGTTGACCTTCTTGCCGATCAAATCCACGTAGCTCTTGATATCGTTCCGCGCCACGACGTGAAATTCCGCCGTATACAGCTTGGCGATATAATGCACCCAGCGCTCGATGTTGGCATAGAGCTGCGGATCGCGCTGCTTCAACAGATCGAGATTGTCCTGATCGACGACCGCCATGTCGACGCCCCTCAGGAACAGGAGGTCGTTCAGGTTCTGCAGTCCGCCGACGCCGAGCACCGGCAGGACGCGGATGCCGTTGGGCCTGAGATCGTTGATGACGTTGCGGATGTCCTCGGCGAACCGCGCGCACGTGCAGGACATGCCCGACACCACGATCGACACCGCGATCTCGTTGATCTCGCGTTTTTTTTCGTCGTAGCCGGGCGGCCGCCACAGGCCGCCGGGCGGCTGCGTCTGCGCCAGGCCGGCCGGCGCCTGCGCCAGCAGGCCGATGATGGAACCCAACACCACTGCGAGAAGAAATCGCTGGCTCGTCATGCTCGGCACGCCTCTGATACGCGGTTGCTCGTTTCGCCTCGCCACCAGCCCGTCTTCATCTTCAGCCGTCGCGCCCGAGGCGTCAATTCGCTTTAGCACCACAGTCTCCGGGAACGCGCATCACGGTCTGCGCACAACGCCAAGCTCGCGAGCACCAGAGCGCTTTCCGATGAGGTCGACCACGAATCGTCAGGGGCCGTGGGCGGAATGCGCTCCGGCTTCGATGTTTGTTAAATTTCCCTTGGGAAAGCCGGCGTCCACCCCGGATCAATTCGGGGGCAGGCATTTTCGGGAAATGCTCCGACCGAATGAACCTTTCCCGCTGCCGCGCGACCAATGTCGGCGCGAGGGTTCGGGCTGCCACGCGCATCGAGCACAGAAAGTCAGTCGGGGGGCTGACGAGTACCTGTTGAGGGGTTGCATGATGAGATCAATCTCGACGGAGGGCTTCGCGAGGCCCGGCTCCCTATCCGCGGGAGCGGCGCCCATGCTTCAGTGGATCAACATCGTCGACCTGGTCGTCGACCCCACCTACCAGCGGCCGATCGTCGGCAAAGGCCGCCGCACCGTCGACCGCATCGCCCGGGCCTTCTCCTGGTCGTGCTTCTCGCCCGTCGTGGTGTCGCCCGTCGAGGGAGGCAAGTTCGCGATCATCGATGGTCAGCACCGCACCACGGCGGCGGCGCTGGTCGGCCTCGACAGCGTGCCGTGTCAGGTCGTGGTCGTGCCCAGAGAGGCGCAGGCCGCGGCGTTCAAGGCGATCAACGGCGTCACGACGCCGATTTCCCGCATGGCGCTGCACGCCGCGGCCCTGGTGGCCAGTGAGCCGCTGGCCGTGCGGCTTGCGGAAGCCTGCGCCTGCGCCGACGTCCAGATCCTCAAGTATCCGGTGCCGATCGGCCTGCAGTCTCCCGGGCAGACGATGGCGGTGGGCGCGATCGCCCGGTGCCTGAAGCGCTACGGCAGGGAAACGCTGATCACCGCCATGCAGTGCGTCACCCAGACACTCAACAACGTGCCGGGCAACCTGTCGGCGCGCACCATCAAGGCGCTGTGCGACGTCCTCGACGGCAACCGCCAATGGCGAGACATCGGGACGCCGCTGTTCGAGGCGTTCGATGCCATCGACCTCGCGAAGATCGAGGATGAGTCGGCGCTCGAAGCCGTGGCCAACAAGGTCGGGCGCGTGGCCGCCATGGCGGAGCGCATCCGCACCGAGCTGACCCGATTGCTGCCGCCCAAGGCGGCCGGGGAGAAACCCCGCGCGGATGACCAGACCCTGGCAAAGCAACGCACCGTCTTCGATTTCCCGCCCGCCTCGGCGGCGTCGAGCGCCGGATGCTGCAGCCGAGGACGGTGACCTTCGGCCCCGCGCCTTGCGACCAGGCCCCTGACGCTGCGGAACACCCCGTCAGGTCGCTCGATGCGGTCATCGTGGGCAAACGTCGGCGACTCGGCGACGTCTAGGACGATCATGTTGCGGGATTGCGCCATCGCGTCGCGCCGGCGCCGATCCCGTTGCCACGCTGTCGATCCAACCATTACGGGAGCCCGATGTCCGCCGATGTGGGTCCGGCCTCCGCCGCATGTCCCGGCGGCCATTCGGTGTCGAACCACCAGCCGCCGTCGCGATTGGTCGGCGGACTTTTTCCCCCGGCGGCGATCGCGTGGCGGCGCCACGCCTCCCATTGCGGGGTGTCGGCGCGCACGAAGACCTGGGTGCGGACGGCAGCACCGGGAGGCGGCGGCGCCGTGCGTCCGAGCATCTCGGCGGCCTTGATGCACCAGTTGCGCCAGGCCGCCGACCAGTCGGCGCAGCGCCGGTCGTTCTGCCGGGCGTGATTGACGAACCGCTCGGCCTCGCGGGCGATGTCGGCTGCGGTCAGCCCCTTCCCGGCCGCGTACGCCCGGCCGTCGTCGGAGGGCAGCCAGTCGACCGGGCAGCCGGTCTCCGGCTTCCTGCGTCCGTTGCCCGCCGGCGCCTGCGTCTCGTCCGAGCGCAGCGAGGACTCTGATGGTGATGGTGGCTGTGGCGGTGACGTCGCGCCCGCGTGTGGGTCCGTTTGCACCGGCACCGGCGGTGCGTTTGCAGGGGCATTCGCAGGAACATTAGCAGGGACATTTGCATCCGCCGCGGCGTATCGCTGCCGCGCCGATGCGCTCCGCTTGCTCGACACCGCGAGCGCGTGCGCGAGCTCGGCGTCGATGCGCTTGTGCGAACCGAAGCCCGGCCCGAAGAATCTGGCGAGCACCGGCTTCGCCCGCTTCCACTCCGCGTCGCTCATCCGGGCGATGGTCGCCAGCTGGCGGTCGTCGTTCGGCAGCCCGCCGGCCTGCCAGTAGGCCATGATCAAATGCAGGTAGGCGCCGCTCTCGGCGGCCCGCAGATGCGACGTGTCGCGCAGATAGTCGCCGATGTAGAGCGGCATCCAGGGCCGGTTCATGGCCGCACCTCCGTGGGTGGCCGGCGCGCCCGAAGCGCTGGCGGCGCACGGGAGCGGCTCGGCCGGGAGACGCATGCATAACATATGTTATAGAACCGTCAAGCACAACTCTTATCGATACGGGCCATAACGCGCATTATATAGTGACCCCATGGAGAGCGGTGACCGGATTCGGCAGGTACGGGAGAGTCGCGGCTGGTCGCAGCAGTACCTGGCCCGGCGCGTCGGCATCTCGCAGCCGGCGATCCGCAAGATCGAGGCGGGCCAGACCTCGCGGTCGCGCTACCTCGCCAAGGTCGCCCAGGTGCTCGGCATCCCGCTCGCCGAGCTCGACCCTGACATCGAGGTGCAAGAGCTCAGGGACGGCAGCGTCGTGGTGAAGACCGACGACCTGACCGGCGACCGCGACCTGCCGGTCTGGTCCTCCACCGAGGGGCCTTCGGGCGAGCTCATCGTGCACTTCGAGCCGATCGAGTATGTCCGCCGGCCGACTCCGCTGTTCAGCGTCAAAGGCGGCTATGGCCTCTTCGTGGTGGGAACCGCGATGGAGCCCGAGTTCTGGTCGGGTGACGTCGCCCTGATCCACCCCCACCTGCAGCCGACGCCGGACAACACCTACGTGTTCTTCACCGCGCCGCCGGGCGACCGCGACCGCGACGGTGTCGCCAGGGTGGCGCGCCTAGTACGCGCCACCGCGACCGACTGGCACGTCCGGCAATGGAACCCGCCGGCCGGCGGCAAGCGCGAGCTGCGCCTGCCGCGCAAGGACTGGCCGGTGTGCCAGCGCATCGTCGGCAAGTACTCGCGGCGCTGACGGCGCCCGCCGCCGCGGCGGACCGCCGGAATTCGTGAACGGAGTAATAATATTGGTTATTGACAGGGCATAATCGATCTTCTAGCCTGGCTGCGATCCCGCCGGATGCCAGGTTATGCCGATCGCCCACCGCCAGCTCGTCACCGACCGCGGCCGCCTCGACCGCAACGCCGTCATGCTGTTCGCCTGGCAGCGGGTGCGCCGCGAGCGCGCCTTGCATGCTCGCGCCGGCATCCCCTGCCCGCCGCTCCCGGAGCTGCTCGCCCGCGAGCTGCGCGAGGCGTGGGGCTGGGCCCGGGCGGTCCGGCGGGGCCGGATCTCCGGCACGCTCTACGCGCCCGGCACCGTCTCGACGATGCGCTCGGCCACCCGGCGGGCGGCATGACCATGACACCCGGTCTCACGCTTGCGAGCTATCCGTATCGCAGCGGCATCCGCCACGCCTCGGCGCGCGCCGCCGCCGCTGCGGTCCGCCGCGCCCTGGCGGCGATCGATCGCGGCGATCCGACGACCGCCGCCGAGACCTTGCGCCACGCGCTCGAGCTGATCGAGCCGCGCCTCGCCGAGATCGACGCTGCCGACCGGGCGCGGCTCGCGAGGCTCGCCGAGCCGAGCGCGACCAGCACATTCAGTCGATGATCAGCACTCCGACGTCACGTTGGGTACCCGGCGCCGCGGCGTCTCCTGCCCGGGCGCGCGCGGCACGAGACCGATCTCGTGGTCACCGATACGCGGCAGCCCGCCGTCTGCAGCGCCGCGCCGCACCGGCGGCGGCGACGCCGCCCCTGCCGCGTGCTCGCGCGACAGCCGACGCACGCAATGCAGCGCCGAGGCGAGACCGCCGAGGAGCAGCGCGATGACCAGCAGAAGCGTGTCGACGACGAACACGCCGGCATCGTCCGCCGCAATCTCGCGCGCGCGGTCCGGCAACTCGAGCAGCTGGCCGATCGCCAGCGCCGCGGCCACCGTTCCGACGCCGATGATCACGTCCTCGAACGCGGACGACACGCTCGGCTGCGCGAGGATCTCGTCCAGTCTCGACCGCATGACCCAACCTCGTCGCCCGAGTGACCGATGCCGTCACGCTAGGCGCGAGCCGTTTCCGAAATCGTAATGGCGGCATCCGTAGTGGCCCCGATGGATCAACCTG
>JBEKZK010000347.1:0-5392 GCA_049509935.1 Xanthobacteraceae bacterium
CCTCAGAGGTCTATCACTTCGCGGCCGTCGATTTCGGACGGACATTGACAATCTGCACGCGCCTGTTCTCGGCGGCGTAGGGGTCGTCCTTGACCTTGAGCTGCTCCTTGCCGTAGCCGACGGACATCAGCGTATCGGCCGAGAGACCGAGCCTCTGGATCAGGTATCGCCTGACCGCTTCCGCACGACGCTCGGACAGGCCGAGATTGTACTGGTCGCCGCCCTTGGCGTCGGTGTGGCCGGCGATCATGAAGACCGACCCGGCGAGATCCGGATTCCTCAGCGCCCTGCCGAGTGTCGCCAGATCCGGCACCGCCTTGGCGGTGATCGCGGCAGACTTGTAATCGAAGTAGATCTCGAGGTCGATCTTCGGCTTCTCTCTGCTGATCGCCGCCATCTGGTCGCGTTGCGCCGGCGAGAGCGGACGGGTCTGCGTCTGGTGCACCGCATCATCGATGACGCGCTGCTCCTCCTCCGCCCGCGGGAGGTCTGCGGGCGCGCTGGTGAGGCTGCGCGTGACCCGTGGCTTCAGCGCCTCGAGGATCTGGTCTTCAGTCAGCGCCTGGGCGAGCGCCGATCCGACGGACAGGATCAGGACCCCGGTCAGGAAGGCAGCCGCAATCGTCATTCCTCGCTTCGCCAGTGTCATGTCATCTCCCTCGTTGTCCGCCGTTGACCGCGGCCCGGGATCATCGCACGCCGTAGTCCTCGAACTCGGAGGCAATGTCCGGCTGCACCGCCTTGGCGGCCTTCAGGTCGGCATTGCCGGCGGCAGTGTCGCCATTCTTGATCTTGGCCTTGCCGCGCCCGAAGAGCGACGAGGCCTTCTTCGGGTCCTTCTTGATCGCTGCGTCGTAGTCCGCGATCGCCCGGCTCAGCAGACCGAGCTTCAGGTAGATGAAACCGCGGCTGTCGAGGGCGTCGACGAACGTCGGCCGCAGCGAAAGCGCCTTGTCGCAGTCCGCCAGCGCGCCCTGCAGCTCGCCGACCACTGCGCGGGTCCAGCACCGGTTATTCAATGCTTCCGGATCGTTCGGCTCGATGCGCAGCGCCTGGTCGAAATCGGACAGCGCCTCGTTGAACTGGCCGTTGCTCGCATAGACCTGGCCACGCTTGTAGTAGGCGTCGGCGTCGTTGGGGTTGTTGCGCAGCGTGTCATTGTATTTCTTCACAGCTGCCTCGTCCTCCGCCGACAGGCGATGCGGAGGCTTGATCGGGCCGGTGTCCGGCGGCTTGGGTGCAATGTCCGGCGGCTTGGGGGTGACGACGACGGTATCGGGCGGCTTGTTGTCGGACGGCTTGTTGTCGGACGGCCTGGGCGCGACGGAATCGGATGGCCGATTGTTTACCACCTCCTTGGGACGCCCGAAAAAGAAGTCGTCGGTGAGCGACGAGGCCACCATCGGGACCTGCTCTTCATTCGAGGCGCGCGAGACGCCGACCCGCGTGTTCTTGAAGACCTCCTCGGCCGTCAGCCCGGGCGACCGGATCTCCTTGAGCAGCTCGCCGACGAACAGCGTGTGCTCCTTGTCCCCGTCGTTGGCCACCTTGCCGGGCTCCGCCGCATACATGACCAGCGTGCCCTGGGGCGCGTTGGGCGAGGCAAGTCCGGTGGACACGCGCCTGAACCGGCGCTCGAACGGATTTCGCCGGGAGGCGTCGATGATGACGATCTTCACGCTGGCGCCGCGCTCGTTCATGTCGGACAGGACCGACTCGATGCTGATGCCGTCGCGCTTGACCTCGGCCTCGGTCCAGATCTGGGCGTTGACCGGGATCATGTAGGACTGCCGGTTTGCCTGGATGCCGAAGCCGCTGAAGAAGAACAGCGCCGAGGAGTGCGGCGTGATCTTGGCCTTGAAGGCGTCGATGGCGCTCTGCATCCCCTGCTTCGACAGGTTTTCCTGCACGTCCACCTCGAAGCCGCTGTGCCGCAACTCTTCGGCCAGCGTGCGCGCGTCGGCGACCGGGTGACGTAACGGAGCTTCGGCGTCGGGATAGCTCGCGTTGCCGATCACCAGCGCGAGCCTGGCACCGGTTCCGGCCGCGATCGCATCACGGGGGACGACCGCGAGGAGCCCGGCCAGAGCCAGGGTCACACCGAGGAACCGAAGATATCGCCGCCAGGTGCTCATGCTCACCCTTGCAACAGTCCGTGTCCTTGTGACGTGTCGACAGACTACACTCCGGGACGCGACAAAAAAAGCCCCGGACGCCGGCTTCCGCCGGGCTCGGGACGGCGCGATGCGGTGGCGGAGGTGACGTCACTATCGTCTGGATCGTCTGGTCGCAGGCGGCGATCAGGGCACTGCAACTTTCAACAGCAGGACATCGCGACTGCGAGTTTCAAGCTCGACGCGATCGGCGGCGGGACCCGAGCCCCGCCGCCGATCCATCCCGTCCCGGTCTCCCGGGCCGACCCTACTTGTTGTCCGCCGTCGATTTCGCCGCCATGTTGACGACCTGCACCCGGCGGTTTTCCGCCGCGAACGGATGCCGCGGGTCCTTGAGCTGTTCCTTGCCGTAGCCCACGGCGGTGAGCGCTTCGGGCGGCAGATTGAACTTGTCGATCAGGTACTGCCTGACCGCCTCGGCGCGGCGCTCCGACAGGGTGAGATTGTAGCTGTCGCTGCCCTTGGCGTCGGTGTGGCCGGCGATCATGAAGACGGACCCCTTCAGGTCCGGGTTACTGAGCACGCTGCCGAGCGAGTTGAGCCCGGGGAGGGCCTTCGGCGAGATCCCATTCGATCTGTAGTCGAAGTAGATCTCGAGGTCGACCTTCGGCTTCTCCTTGGCGACCGCCGCCACCTGCTCGCGCTGGCTCGACGTCAGCGATCGCGTCTGGCCCTGCCGCAGTATGTCGATTGCCCGCTGGTCCTCGGCGGCACGCGCCACGTCGGCCGGCCCGCTGGTCATGCTGCGCGAGATCCGCGGCTTGAGGGCGTCGAGAATCTGCTCCTCGGTCGGCTGCTCGCCCGCGAACGCACGGGCACCGACGAGTACGGTGATAGCGCCGGCCAGCGCCGCGATGACGAGGCCGTTCATTCCATAGCGACCCGACATGATCGTTCTCCTGCCTTGGCAAATGTCCGTTGGGGCAACCCGGGTTGCCGATGTCGTCCACCGTGTCACGGAACATGGCCGGGATATGTGATGGAGATCACACAATTGTGGCCGAGCCGGGATCGCCGGTGCGCCATCGCAGCAGATTGTAGGCGGGCACCGGATGGTGAAACCCCCGCAAATCCAGGCTTCCGAGCGCAACCACCTCGACCTGGGGCTCGAGGGAGCCGACGACCCGCTGGCTGACCAGGATCTGACCGGCCTTCGCCTCGTCGCACAGCCGGCAGGCCAGATTGGTGACGCTGCCGACCGCCGCATACTCCAGCCGCCGGTCGAATCCGATGCGGCCGAGCGTGGCGTATCCGACCGCGATGCCGACGCCGAATCCGAGCGTATGGCCGCGCTTGCGCCATTGCCCGGTCAACTCGCCGACCCGGTCGCGCATGTCGATCGCCATGCGGGCCGCGCGCTCGGTATGATCGGCGCACGCCACCGGATCGTTGAACAGGATCAGGATGCCGTCCCCGGCGAAGCGCTCCAGCGTCCCCTCGTAGTGGTCGATGAGTTCGCCCAGGGTCCGGTGATACTCGCGCAGCACCTTCATGGCCTCCTCGGGCTCGGCGATCTCGATGAAGGGCGTGAACCCGCGGAGATCGCAGAACACCACGGTGACCTCCCGGCGATGACTCTCGAGCAGGCCGTCGAGCCCGTCCGACGAGGCGATGATTTCGGCGACCTGCGGGGCCAGGAACCGTCGCAGCCGGCCGATGCGCTCGATCTCGGCGACCTGGGAGGCGATGCGCTCCTCGAGCGAGCGGTTCCATTCCGCGAGCTGCTCGGTCTGCTCCCGAAGCTTTTCGGCCTGCATTTGCACGACGTCGTGCAGCGCCTTGATGCGCAGCATGGCGCGCACGCGTGCCGTCAGCGCGGCGCGCTCGAACGGCTTCGTCAGATAATCGTCGGCGCCCGCCTCCAGTCCGAGGACGACATCACGGGTGTCGGATTTCGCGGTCAGCATGATGACCGGCACGAAGCTCAGCGCCGTGTCCTGCTTGAATTGCCTGAGAACCGATATGCCGTCGAGCTTCGGCATCATCACGTCGAGCAGAATGAGGTCCGGCTCGATCTCGCGTGCCTTGGCGAGCGCCTCCTCGCCGTCCGCCGCGGTGACCACCTCGTAGCCTTCGGCCTCGAGCCGAACCCGGACGATGTCCAGGTTTTCCGGAACGTCGTCGACGGCGAGGATGCGAGGCGGATTGCGCAACGTGCTGGCTCTCACTGCAGAAAATGGCGCACCATGGCGAGGACCTTCCGCGGACTGAACGGTTTGGCCACGTAGCCGTCGCACCCCGCGGCGCGCGCCTTGCCCTCGTCGCCGGACAGCGCGAAGGAGGTCACCGCAATGATCGGAATGTGGCACAGGCCCGGATCCGCCTTGATCAGACGGGCGGCCTCGTAGCCGTCCATCACCGGCAGCTGGATATCCATGAGGATCAGGTCGGGCCGGCATTCCGCCGCCAGGCGGACTCCCTCCTCGCCGTCGGCGGCTTCGAACAGCTCGAACCCCGCCCCGGTGAGCAGATCGCGCAGGATGCGGCGATTGTCCTCGGTGTCCTCGACGACGAGAATGCGCCCGCTCATGCCAAAACCTCCTGCTCTCCCGAGCGGACCGGCAGCACGATATGGAACGTCGAGCCGGCGCCGATCGCCGATTCCACGCTGATGGTGCCGCCATGCAGGGCGATCAGCCGCTTCGAGATCGCCAGCCCCAGTCCGGTCCCGCCCTTCTGGCGCGTGCTGCTGCTGTCGACCTGCTGGAATTCCTCGAAGATGCGCGTCTGGTCCTCCGGCGCGATCCCCGGTCCGCTGTCGTGCACGGCAAGCTCGAAATGTCCGTTGACCGCGCAGGCGCTTATTTCGACCACTCCGGCTTCCGAGAACTTGATGGCGTTGCCGACGATGTTGAGCAGCACCTGTCGCAATCGCCGATCGTCGCCGCGTCCGGTCGGAAGTCCGTCGGCGACCACCGCCTTCAGCGCCAGCCCCTTCGCCTGCGCCAGCGATTCGGTCGACGCCACGACCGATTCGACCAGCGACCTCATCGAATACTCCTCCAGCCCGAGGGCCAGCTGGCCGGCTTCGATCTTGGAGAAGTCGAGAACGTCATTGATCAGGCCGAGCAGATGCCTGCCGTTGACCTGGATGCGCTCCAGGACCTCCTTGGCCCTGTCCGGCAGGTTGCCGTAGAGCCCGTCGACCAGGAGCTCCGAGTATCCCAGGACCGCATTGAGCGGCGTGCGCAGCTCGTGGCTCATATTGGCGAAGAATT
>JBEKZK010000348.1:0-5381 GCA_049509935.1 Xanthobacteraceae bacterium
GCCAATGCGTTCGCGATGCTGGGCGGCGGAATGGCCAACTATGCGGCCTCGACGATTGCGTCGCTGCACTACGGGCAGCGGCGCGCGGAGCTGCAGCAGGCGCTGCGTACCATCGCGCTGGTCGTCGCCGCGCTGGTGGGAATCGGCATCATGGTGGTGCTCGCCGGCGGCGACCTGCTGCTGCTGATGTTCGGCAGATCCTATGTCGATCAGTATGCGATCCTGGCGGTTCTCTCGGTCGGCACCGCGATCGCGGCGCTCGGCGGTCCCGCCATGTATGCGCTCCTCCTCACCGGCCACGAACGCCTGTATTCGACGGTCGTCGTCATCGGGCTGATGCTGCGCTATGTCGCGCTGGTGATCTTCACGCCGATGTATGGGGCGCTCGCCGCCGCCACCGCGTGGACCGCATCGGCGGTCGCGATGACCATTGCTCTCAACATCGTATGCCGTCGACTGGTCGGCATCGATCCGTCGATCATGTCCGTCTTCGGCCGCGTCCTGCTGCCGAAGCTCGGGACCGATTTGCGGTGAGGGGATGCAACAGAACCGTTTACGACGTGCGGACATCGCAGCGGTGCCAACGACGGCCGCGGCGCCTGTCGTCTGCGGCCGGGCGCGCCGCATCGTGCTGCTCCAGACCCAGGCGGAAGGCGCCGGCGCCCAGGAGATCTCGCGTATCCTCGCAGATGGCCTCACGGCGCGCGGATACGATGTCCACCTGGTCTTCCTGTATCGGCGGACCCCGGCGTTCGACGACGCGCGGAACGCGATGTTCTGCGCCTACCAGCGCCCGACTGGGTTGCGCTCGCTGACGCGCCTGGTCGCGCGCCTGCTCGGCCAGCTGCGCCGGCTGCGCCCCGATGTGGTGGTGTGCTTTCAGCACTATGGCAATCTGATCGGCGCGCCGATGGCGCGGATTGCGGGGGTTCGCGCCGTCGTCGCCAACCTCAATTCGGCCAGGATGCAGATGCCGAGCCTCGTCTGGCACATCGACGCCGTGGCCGGAGCCGCCGGCCTCTACTCGGCGATCATTGCCAACTCGAAGAGCGTCGAGGATGCGTATCGCGGCCATCCGCGCCGGTACGTCGAGCGGCTCTGGCGGATCGATCATGGGTTCGAGCCGAAGACGAGCGAGCTTTCGCGCCCGCTGGCTCGGGCGGCCCTGGGCCTGCCGGCGGCGGCCGTATTGCTCGGCTGCGCCGCCAGGCTGCATCCACTCAAGAACATGTCCGCGGCGATCCGGCTGCTGGGGCTCGAGCCGCGTTGGCATCTCGCACTGGCGGGTCAGGGCTCCGATCGCGCCGCGCTCGAGGGGTTGGCCGAAAAACTCGGTTGCGTCGATCGCGTGCATTTCGTCGGGGAGCTGCCGCCGGACCGCATCGGGACGTTCCTGCGCGCGCTCGACCTGTTCGTGTTTCCCTCGCTATCGGAGACCTTTGGGCTCGCGGTCGTCGAGGCCGCACAGGCCGGCCTCCCGGTGGTCGCCAACCGGCTCGACGTTCTCGAGGAGGTGCTATCGACAGGCCCTGAACCGTGCGCGCTGTTTGCCGACGTCAACGATACACAGGCATTCGCTACCCAGATTCGTCGTCTGCTCGACGATGCGACGCTGGCCGCAACGCTGTCGGCGCGCGCCCGGACCCTCAACTCGCGCTATTCGCTCGACGCCATGGTGGAGCGCTATGGGGCTCTGATCGAGAAATTGTTGCAGAAGGATCAAAGGCACGGGCCGCCATGCAATTGACCATCCGTCTTGATCCGAGGCGTTTGCGGCAGTGGCACCTGCGTCTCGCCGAACGCTCGGCACGGCGCCCCGACACCCGTGTCACGGTGGAATGGCGGGCGGCCGGTGATGCGGGGCCGGCCGGGCTCACGCTTGTGTGCGCGATGGAACGGCTGGTCAATCGCATCCCGGCGGGTGGGCTCGCGGAAGCACGCAGGCCGAATGATTTTGCGCCATTTCTCGGTCCACGCCGGGGACAACCCGATCTCGTCCTCGATCTGTCCACCGGGCCGCCGCGTGCCGGCGAGCCGACTTGGCACCTCACATTCGACGGCCTGCGGGGAGAGGCGGCGGCGATCGGCGCCCTGACGCGCGGCCGCACGCCTGTGGTCGCGGTCATCGATGCGTGGAGCGGCACCGAGATCGCCGGCGGTCATCCGGGAACCGAAGACGGCCGCGTGCTCGTCCGCGCGTACGCGGACGTCGCGGCCCGGACGATCACCATCGTTGCGTCGGCGCTCGGCCGCACCGGCTCCCCGCCGGTCACAGGACAGGAGGCCGCTTGCGTGGCCCGGACGCGGGACGTCGTCCGGTTCGCCGGCCGATCACTGGCGATCGCGGGCATCGGACGCATCTACCGCCTGCTCTACCGCACACCGCATTGGCGCACCGGATGGCGGCTCGTCGAACCCGATCGAAGTGATTTCGGCGCGAACCCATCCGCGGGGTGGCGAGACTCCGATGATTGGCGAGACTCCGATGATTGGCGAGACTCCAATAATTGGCGAGACTTGGCCGACGATGGCCTCCACTTCTTTGCCGACCCGTTTCCGGTGGTCAAGGACGGTCGTACCTACCTGTTCGTCGAGGACTTCGAGCATGCGCTCGGGCGCGGCGTGATCTCTGCGGTCGAGTTCGACGATAGCGGCCCCCTCGGGACGCCGCGTCCGGTGCTCGATACCGGCTTCCATCTGTCGTATCCGTTCGTCTTCGCCCATGCCGGCGAGATGTGGATGGTTCCGGAAAGCTGCGCCGATGCCAGCGTCAGCCTGTATCGGGCGACGAGGTTTCCGGGCGGCTGGGTGAAGCATTCCACCCTCTTGTCCGGCCTCGTTGCGAGCGACGCAACGCTGATCGAGCACGGTGGACGCTGGTGGATGTTCGCGACCGTGCAGGACGACAGCGGCTCGTTCTCGGATGCACTGCATGTCTGGTCGGCTGGAGACCTTCTGGGCCCGTGGCGGCCGCATCGGCACAACCCGGTCCTCGTCGACGTGGCGCAGGCGCGCCCGGCCGGTCGCGTCGTACAGCGCGACGGGAAACTCGTGCGGCCGGTGCAGGACTGCCGCGGCGGCTACGGCGCCGCCCTCGGGCTTGCCGAGATCGTGCGGCTCGACGATGACGCATTCGAGCAGCGCATCGTCTCGGTCATGCGGCCCGGGGCAGCCTGGCCCGGCTACAAGCTTCACACCCTCAATCGCGCAGGACGCCTCGAATGCATCGACGGCTCGGCACGGGCGCCGAGATGGCGCTGGCTGCCGTCCGGTGGCAGAGTCACCACGCGGATGGCGCCCTCGACCCGCACGCGCCATCCGGGCGCCAGCGCCCCGATTGCGTCCAACCAGCCTTGACGGCCCACGACCGCTCCAGCCGAGACGCGCCCATGCGAGACCGCAATGCCGCCGCCAGATTCGCCGTCGTCGTCTACGACGGCGTCGAGCCAATCGATGTTGGCGGCACCATCGGGGTCCTCTCGATGGCGCGACGCGTGCTGCCAAATATCGAGGCGGTGACCGTCGCCGAGGAACGCGGTCCGGTGCGGCTTGCCGGCGGTCTCACCATCCTGGCGGACGTCGGCTTTGCGAGCCTGCCGCCCTGCGATCAGGTCATCGTGTGCGGCGGACCAGGCTGGCTCGATGCGACGACCAACGCCGCGATGCTTGATTTCATCCGCCGGCAGGCCCCGATGCGGCTCGCCTCGGTGTGCACCGGGGCGCTTCTCCTGGCGGCTGCCGGCGTGCTCGACGGCCGGGCGGCGACGACGCGCCGGCGTGCGGTCGGCGCCGAAGCGGCGGCTCCTCTCGATCTTTTGAACGGACTGGCGCCGACTGCGCGACCGCGGCCGGCCGTGGTGGTCGACGCCGGCGTGGTCACCGGCGGCGGCGTCTCGCTCGCGATCGATACCACCTTGTACCTGATCGGTCGCCTCTACGGAGACAGGGCCTGCGACGAGATTGCCCGAGTGATCGAATACGATCGAGCATTTGCCAGCAACAAGATGGCGCTAGGGCATGTGCGACCGGTCGACGACACGATCGTCTCGGATTAACTATTTGTCGGACCAGTAACGTTATTTCTTGTTGACCACGGCGACCTGCCGGCAGTAATTGAACGCAGTGGCACGAATTTCGCCGCAAGCGGTCGGGTCGGCGGAAAGGTTGCGTCGAACTGGGACGAGCGAGTAACTACCCGATGACCGCCATGCCCGAGATCGTTGCGGCCCCCGACCGCACGTACTGGCGTACCGCCTTGACCCGCAGCATCGTGAGCCTGACCGGCGTTGCCGCCGACGTGGCGATCATCATCGGAATGTCGGCGCTGACCGGCTCGATCTATTACTTGCTGGTTTATGGCGAGATCGGGCCATGGATCGACTTTCTGATGGTCGGAGGCGCCGCCGCAATCATCTTCGTGTTGCCGGGCGTGACGGGCGGCGACTACTCGCTCGCCAACTATTTATCCCTGAAGCCCCACATCCGGCGCGTCCTCCTGCTGTGGAACGTGACGTTCCTGTGTCTGCTCGCGCTCGGCTTCCTGGCCAAGACCAGCAACATCTATTCGCGCGGCGCCATGGTTCTGTTCTATGCGGCGGGCCTTGCGGCCGTCCTGCTGTCGCGCTCGGCGCTGGTGAGCGCCGTGATCCTGAGCAGCAAGTTCGGGCTGGTGTCCGCGCAACGGGTCTTCCTGATCGGGAATGAAGCCGATATCGCGACCTTCGTGCAGCGCTATCATCCGTGGACCGCCGGGCTGCATATCGTCGGCAAGGCGCCGTTGCCCGATCTTCCTGCCGACACTCGCGGCGAGGCCCGCCGCGAGGCGCTCGCCACCGACATCAGGCGGGCGATCGAGACGACGCGCATGCGCCAGCCCGAAGCGGTCTTCATCATCGCGCCTTGGTCGGAGACCGAGCTGATCGATTCGTGTGTCGAGGAGTTGCTCACCATCCCGGTGGAGATCCATCTCGGGCCGGAGCGCATCCTCGATCGCTTCGATCACGTGCGGATCTCCAAACTCGGCCCGATGGCGACCTTGCAGGTCACCCGCGCGCCACTGTCGGCGTTCGAGGTGCTGCAGAAGCGCATCTTCGACATTGTGGTCTCGGCGAGCGCCCTGGTCCTGCTTGCGCCGCTGCTGGCGTGCGTCGCCATCCTGATCCGGATCAACAGCCGCGGACCCGTGCTGTTCTTCCAGCGCCGCTATGGCTTCAACCAGCAGCCGTTCCGCATCATCAAGTTCCGCACCATGACGACCCTCGAGGACGGGGATATGGTGCGCCAGGCGACGCGCAGCGACAGCCGGGTGACCCCGATCGGCCGCTGGCTCAGGCGGTTCAATCTCGACGAGCTGCCGCAGCTCGTCAACGTGCTCAAGGGCG
>JBEKZK010000349.1:0-9840 GCA_049509935.1 Xanthobacteraceae bacterium
CGCGCCGTGGTGACGTAGTCGAGCCGGATCACGTCGAGCACGGCGGAACGCACGAACCGGGTCCACGACGCGCCCTGGAACAGGCCGAGCACGGCGACCGGCATCAGCGCCTGCCTGACGTGCTCCCAGTACCATTGCCAGCCGGTGGCGCTGATGTCGGCGCGGTAGACGAACGGCAGCCAGTCGAGGGTGACGCTGAACAGCAGGATGAACAGCAGGCCGGTGAAGAAGGTCGGCAGCGAGAAGCCGATGAAAGCCAGGGTGTTGGCGACCTGGTCGAACACCGAGTAGGGGCGCGTGGCCGCGATGACGCCGACCGGCAGGGCGACCAGCAGCGCAAGCACCTGCGACGAGCCGATCACGAACAAGGTCGTGGGCAGGCGCTGCAGGATCAGGGTGTCGACGTCGACGCGGCTGACGAAGGAGAACCCCCAGTCGCCGTGCAGCATCGCGGCGAGCCAGCGCAGATAGCGCAGCGGGACCGGATCATCGAGGCCGAACTGGGTGCGCAGCGCCGCGCGCACCGCCGGCGGGATGTTGGGATTGCTGGCGAGCTCGCCGAACGGGTCGCCGGGAGCGAGCGCCAGCACGGTGAACAGCACGGCGCTGATGCCGAGCAGGCTCGGTATCGCGATCAGCAGGCGCCTGAGCAGGTAGCGGGCCATCCTCAGCCATCACGGGTCGCGGTACCGGCTCCTCGGATACCCCAGGTGGGCAAAGGCGCTCTTCGCGCCGTGCCCCCGCCGGCGACGCCGTCGATGGGCCCGCTGCGCTTTGCCCACCCTGCGGGCCGCGGCTCGATGCGCCGCCCGATCACGGGTCGCGGTACCAGTTCCTCAGGTTCCACAGATCGTTGTCCCAGCCGCTGAGGTCGGCGTGCAGCCGGTTGGATACGGCCTGGACCCGCGGCCGATAGACCACCGGGATGACCGCGTTGTCGCCGCACACCAGGTCATTCATGCGAATGAACAGGGCCGCGCGCTTCACCGGGTCGAGCTCGCCCTGGGCGGCGAGAAATGCCTTGTCGTACTCCTCGTTGCGCCAGCGCGGGATGTTGCGGCCCTGCCATTTGTTCTCCTTGCCGGCGGCTTCCCAGGAGGTGAACGTGGTCATGAAGACTTCCGGGTCCGGCTGCGTCATGTTGTAGGTCAGCATCTGCATGTCGCAATAGAACTTCGCGGCAATGTCCGGATTGGCAACATCCGATGAGAAGAACACCGACGCGGTCACCGCCTTGAGCTCCATCTCGATGCCGGCTTTCTGGCACGCCTGCTTGATGATGGCCTGGGTCTTCTGCCGCGGTGCATTGATCGATGTCTGGAACACGACCTTCAGCCTGGTGCCGTCCTTCGCCCGGATGCCGTCGGGCCCGCGCTTCCAGCCCGCCTGCTCGAGCAGCGCGCTCGCCTTGCCGACGTTGAACTCGAAGGTTCTCGACTTGGAGCGGAAGCGCTCGGGGTTGTTGAGGTAGTTCGCGGTCGCAACGCCGGTGCGGCCGTAGATGTAGTCCTGCACCGAGGTGCGATCGACCAGGAGGCCGATCGCCTGCCTGACCGCGGGGTCGGAAAAGAACGGATGCTTGGTCTTGATGCTCGCGCGCTCGCCGTCGACCTCGGTCCAAGGGTCGGTGTTGTTGAGCTGGATGTGCTCGATGTTGCCGCTCGGGGTGATCTGCGCCCGCCCCTTGCCGCCCTTCTCCAGCCGCAGCAGGATCTCGTCCTCGACCTGCATGTTCCACGCATAGTCGTACTCGCCGGTCTGCATCACGGCGCGCGCCGCCGAGACCGCGTCGCCGCCGCCCTTCAACTCGACGGTGTCGAAATGCGGCCGGTCGGCCACGTGATAGCTCGCATTGAGCTCGCCCTTGACGATGTCGCCGGGATTGAACGCCACGAACCGGTACGGCCCGGTGCCCACCGGAGCGAGGTTGGCCGGCGCTTCGCGCGACTTGGCGCCGCGAAACGGCTCGAACAGGTGCCGGGGCAGGATCATGCCGACGCTGCCGACGAAGGCGTCCGCCCAAAACGGCGTCGGCTTGCTGAACCGGACCCGCACGGTCAGCGCATCGATCTTGTCGACCTTCACGTCCTTGTAGTCGCCGATGGTCACCGCGGCGGTCGCCGGATCCGCGGCATATTCCGAGGTGAACACCACGTCGTCGGCGGTGAACGGGCGGCCGTCGTGCCACTGCACTTCGGGCTTGAGCTTCCAGGTCACCGACCGGCCGTCGCGCGCCAGGCCGCCGTTCTCCAGGTCCGGGATCTCGGCGGCGAGGAACGGGACGAGGTTGCCGTCCGAGTCCCAGCCGGCCAGTGGCTCGTAGAAGATGCGCGAGGCTTCCTGGTCCTTGGTGCCGACCGCAAAATGCGGATTGAGCAGCGTCGGGCCCTGCCACCACAGCAGCTTGAGCGCCCCGCCGCCGCCCCGTCCGGCCGGCCTGCCATCCGGTCCCGCCGCCTCGGCCGCAGCCGCGACGCCGTTGTGCGCCAGCATCCGGCTCGCCAGCGGCGCGGTGAGCCCCAGGGCCATCATGCGATGCACGAACGCGCGTCGGGACATCCGCCCTGCCTTGACGTTGGCGATCAGGCTGCGCAGTCGTCGTTCATTCATGACGGGGTCCATGTTCGGCGAGGCGCCCGATCGACCGCTGCGCGCCCAACGGCTGCGATGACTACCGAGCGCATGCCAGCGCATGCTGCGGCAAATCGGACACCGGATCATCGCCGCCATCTTGTGCGAACGATATCCGCACATGGTTGCTCGTAGGCAGCATATCCGGCAGCAGAGTTACAGAACTCCAAATTCTTCAGGCAGCACCGTGACGCCGGCGACGCCGGACCCGATACCAGTGCGGCGGAATTGAAGTTCCTATCACATGTGCGGCGCGCTCGTCATAGGAACTTCAAATCTTAAAAGCCGCACTAGAATCATAGACTTGCTAGTGCACCTCTGGATTGCGAAGTTCGCACCAGAGGATGTCGCCAAGTGATGCGAACTTCGGAATCGGTGCACCAGGCGGGTCGGGCGATGCAAGGAAGATGCCGGCGCAAAAGACATCTTTAGGATGAACTGAAGAGCCCATGTGGCCATTCGCGAGCATCCAGGGTCCGCGCGTCAGGACCGGATGCAGCTGGCCGAAGCCGCAGAGAGCCGCTGCAATCTTCCGGCCATTCGCGCTGTCGATGCGGCTGTGGCGCCCCTGCAATTAACGGTCGATTGCGTGAACCAGCTCACACACGGGGTTCTCCGCCCGCGTCCACAATGCCCGACCAGCATGTTGCGCCTGCCGCGCAAACCGTCACCGCCTCACCCCGGCGAAGGAGAAGCGACATGGCAGATACCTCGCATGATGCCGTCCGCATCCGCATCGCTCCGCCTGCCCCGGATGCCCGCCGTCGGCAACCTCCCCGCATCGAGGGCGCGGCAGCCGCACTGCCGACCAGGGCATTCCTCAGTCACAAGAGCATCGACGCGAAAGTGGCCGAAGGGATCGCGCAGGCGCTGAGCCTGATCATTCCGCCGGATCAGATATTTCTGTCGGAGGAAATCAGGAAGGGAGAGGACTATCGCCAGGTCATCACGCAGGCTCTGGCGCAGGCCGAATTCTTCATCCTGCTGTATTCGGATCCGCACAAGGACTGGTCCTGGTGCTTCTACGAGGCCGGGTCCTTCGTCAGTGCGGATCGAAGGCCGGGGTCGAAGCGTCCGGTCTTCTGCCTGCTTCCGGCGGGGGTCGAGCCGCCGGCTCCGCTGCAGAATCTGCAATGCATCCCCGCCAACCCCGACGACATCGAGCAATGGATCCGGAACAACCTGTGCTCGATCCTGCAATGCCAGCAGCCGAGAGCGTCCGCGCTCGCCCAGGCGGTCGAGAGGATCGAGGCCCTCGTCAATGGCGCGAGCCCGCTTCGCTGGCACACGCTCAAGCCGCGCATCACGATCGAGCCGAGCTGGCCGGATGCAAATCCGAACTGGGGCGCCATCTGTGATCTGCCCAGGATCGACTTCGCGAACGCGGTGGTTACCATCGATGACGAATCGGCGCAGAAGCTCGGATTCACCGACACGCCGACCGGCATGAGGCTGCTTCCGCTGCTGCGCCGACTCGACTGCGAATCCGGTTCCTATGTCGGAGAAAATGCCTTCTGGATGCAGCGGTTCTTCGAATCGCTGCGCGCAGCCGTCGAGGACCGCATGGAGCTCCAGGAGGTCGCCTTCTTCCGCCACGAGAGCGGAAGGATTCTCCGCCCCGTCGTCGTCAGCGTCGCCAAGAACCACCCGGGAACGCGGTGCACGCTGTCGGTCATCTTCGCACAGAGCTTCAGCGTCCCGCTGACCGACAATCCGACGACGATCCAGCGGCTGGCCGACGGCGTGCGCCTGGGCGTACGCACGCGTCTCGAGATACTGGATCAGTTCAAGGGGCACATGGCCGACATCCATCGCGACAAGGTCCTCAGCAGCGCTCCCGAAGACGTGGTCGGAACCGGGAGCCCGGTCGGCCTGCGAGTCCTGCTGGCGCTCGATGCAATCTGGCAGGAAGCAACGTCTCACGGCTTCCGGCCGAACCTGCACGCTCCGACCCTGTTCGAAAAGCCCGAGGAGCAGAAGGCCTACGAAGCGGTGCGGGATCGCGGGATCGCGCTGTGGGCGCAGCTCAAGGCCGCCGCAGCGGCGGAGGACGGCTCGCGCACCGGCCAGTATCCGGAAACCGAGCGGCTCCTCGGCGAGCTGGCAAAGGTCAATGACGCCTATATGAAGCTGGCGCTGCCGCGTCTCCAGGCGCTGCTGGGTGCGTCCGCGGCGTGAGGCTACTGCGGTCGCATCCGGTCGGCCGCCTCGAAGTATGTCCTGGCATGGGCGACGAGCTGCGCGTCGCTCGGGTGATCGACCGTCTCCACGCCGACGATGGCCTTCATCAGCCCGGGGTCGTGGTGGTGGATGTGTTTGACCAGCTCGGTCTTCGCGCCCGCCGGCCCGACGATCAGAACAGCTCCGGCGTCCGCGATCGACTGGGCGACCGCATGAAGATAATCGTGATCCGCCGAGGCGTGCCCGCTCCCGATCGCGCCGGCCTTGTGATGGATATGCCTGGTCGGATGATCCGGGTGGACGACGAGGCGCGCGACGTCGGTCGGGCCGACATGGAATACGCGCGCCTCGTGGTGATCGATCCAGACGATCGCGTGATAATGGTGCCTGCCGTGAACGTCGGTCATGCTATTCTCCCCAGCGCAGTGCGGCGGTGTGAACCGGCGCGTCCCACAGCCGCGTCAGCTCGTCGTCGAGCAGCGTCACGGTGATCGAGCAGCCGGCCATGTCGAGCGAGGTGACATAGGACCCGGTCAGGAACCGGACCACCTTCAGGCCGGCGGCGCTGCCCGCCGGTGGCGAAAGATCCCTCAGGATGGCGGCGACGATCTCGCCCGCAATGGCGTCCGCCGGCATCAGCTTGACGCGGCGCCGTCCGGGCTCGCCATGGATCCCGACGCCCATCTCCATCTCGTCGTCGCCGATGGCGAACGTCGGCTTTCCCGCCGCCGGGACGGTGCAGGAGGTGAGCGCCACTCCCATCGAGCGCGTCCGCTCGTTCACCCGCCGGCCGAGGGCCTGCAGGTCCGCCAGCCCCCTGCCCTCCTCGGCGGCGGCGCCCACGATCTTCTCGACCACGAGGGTGCCGGCGACGCCGCGGCGGCCGGTCGACCAGGTCGAGGCCTCGACCGCGACGTCGTCGTTGGTGACGATGGTGGCGGTCTTGCGCTCGGTCATCTCGGCCGCCATCTCGAAGTTCATGACGTCGCCCTCGTAGTTCTTCACCACGAACAGGCAACCTGCCCCGGTGTCGACCGCCTCCGCGGCCGCGGCCATCTGGTCGGGCGTCGGCGAGGTGAAGACCTGGCCCGGGCAGGCGGCGTCGAGCATGCCGTGGCCGACGAAGCCGGCGTGCAGCGGCTCGTGGCCGGAGCCCCCTCCGGATATCAGCGCGACCTTGCCGGGCTTCACGGCCTTGCGCCGGACGAACCTGTCCTCGGGGTCGAGCGTGACGATGTCCGCATGCGCGGCGGCGAATCCCGCGAGACTCTCGGCGAGGACCGTGTCGGGGGCATTGATGAGCTTTTTCATGAGGGGCTCCGGAGACTGCAGGACGAATTGTAGCCGATCGATGCACGGCCTACGACCCGAGATCGTCGCAGAGGCGGGCGAGCCGGCGCGCGAAGTCGGCGACCGCATCGTCGACGGCACGGTTCCTCCTGGGGTCGCCGAGGTCGGGCACCATGACGGTCAGCGTCCGCGTGCGCGGCACCCCGGACAGGCGCTGCCGCCGGTTGGGGTGGGCGCGATGATAGGCGTCGAGGAACTCGCGCTGCTCGTCCACCGTGAAATGACAGACGTGAAGCAGCGTTTCGAGATGCTGGGCCGGAATCGGAACCGTGTAGCTCGGGTTGGCGATCTGCGAGATGAAGGACCGGTTCTTGCCGAGGGCCGACGCCAGCCGCTGCCGCGTGCCGGACGGACGGTTGTCGAGCACGCGCTTGAGAATCTCCTTGTAGTCGGCGACCGCCGAAGCGGAGGCGCGGCTGCGCGGCTGCTCGCTCATACCTGCGCCACCGCCGGCTGGCTGCCGAGATCGACGGTGCCGATGGCGGCCTTGGCGCGCGCGATCGCGGCCGGGGGAACCGATACGGAGCGCAGGCCGGCGCGCAGCAGGACGGGAATGAGATCGGGGTCGCCGCCGATGTCGCCGCACAGGCACACCTCGCGCCGGCGCTCGCGGCCGTGCCGCGCGACTCTCTCGATCAGCCGCATCACGGCCGGGTTGGAGGGGTCGGCGAGATCCGCCACCGCGGCGATGTCGCGCCCGGCTGCGGTGACGTACTGGGTGAGATCGTTGGAGCCGATGGAGTAGAACTCGGCCTCGTAGAGGTCGATCGCGATCGCGACCGCCGGGACCTCGACCATGATGCCGAGCGGCGGCCGCCGCGCCGGCGTGCCGGCGGCGAGCAGCGAGCGCACTTCCTGATCGAGCAGCGCGCGCGCCGCCGCGATCTCGCCGGGGACCGTGATCATCGGCAGCATGATCCTGACACTGCCGTGCGCCGCGGCACGCGCCAGGGCGCGCAGCTGGACGCGAAAGATCTCCGGACGTGCGAGCGACAGCCTGATGCCGCGGACACCGAGGAAGGGATTGCTTTCGCCGGCAGCCGTCAGGCCTTCGATCGGCTTGTCGCCGCCGGCGTCGAGCGTCCTGATGGTCACCGGCCTGCCGGCCGCCCAGGCGGCGATGCGGCGATAGACGCGGAACTGGGTCTCCTCGTCGGGCAGCCCGCGGCGGGCGTGGAACAGGAACTCGGTGCGCACCAGGCCGACCCCGTCGCAGACGATCGGATCGAGGGACCCGATCTCGTCGGGGTCGCTGATGTTGAGGTGAACCGCGATCGGTACGCCGTCGCGGGTGACGGCCGGCTTGTCCACGGCCCGCGCGGCTTCGTTCGCCGCGTGGAGATCCTCTCGCCGCCTCGCCTCGAAACGCCGCCGGTCCATGTCGTCGGGAGCGACGACGACCTCGCCGGCGCCGGCGTCGACCAGGACCTCGCCGGCAAGGGCGGCGGGATCGCCGCCGAGGCCGACGATCATCGGAATGCCGCGCGAGCGCGCCAGCATGGCGACGTGGCTCGAGGCACTGCCGCCGGTCAGCAGGATCGCGCCGCCCTGCGACCAGTCGGTCGCGAGGAAGCGGGACGGCGCGAGATCGTCGGCCACCAGGATGGCGCCGGGGGGCGGCGCGGCCGTCTGCACACCGCGCAGATGCCCGAGGACCCGGTCGCGGATGTCCTTGAAGTCGCCGGCGCGGGCGCGAAAGTATTCGTCCTCGGCGGCCTCGTAGTCGGCGATCTCGCCGTCGAGCGCCGTCGCCCAGGCGTGATCGGCCGCAACCCCGTTGGCGATCGCGCGCTGCGCCGGCTCGGTGAGGGCGGCGTCGTCGAGCAGCGCCAGCTGGAAGCCGATGATGTCCGCCTCCTCACCGCCGGCGCGCGCGGCGAGATCGCCGAGCTCGCTCGCGGCCGCCCCGACGGCGGTCGCGAGCGCTTCGGCTTCACGCGCCGGATCCCCGGTCGCCACCCGGACCGCCGCACGGGCTGACAGCACCACGACCTCGCCCGCCGCGAACCCCGGCGAGGCCCGGCGTCCCTTGAGGCGGTCAGCCACGCGCTTCCTCCAGCGAAGCCTCGTCCTCGTCGAAGCGCCGCCCGACCAGATCGACCACCGACGCCAGCGCGACCTCCGCGTCGACGCCGCGGGCGCGGAAGTGCAGGACGGTCCCCTTCGCGGCCTTCACGCGCATGATCTTGACCGGGCTCTTGGCGTCGACCCAGGGTCCGTCGGCGGCGAGCGCCACCTCGATATCGCAGGCAAACGACTTGGCGAGCTGGGTCAATTTCACGGACGGCCGGGCATGCAGACCGACGGCGTTGGTGAGCTCGGCGCTGGCGGTCACGAAACTGTCCGACATCCGTGTGTCCTCGACATTCTGCGTCAGGCCTCCGGAGAGAGCTCCTCGGCCGCGCGCTTGACCAGATCCAGCGGCGAGCCGCCCGACGCCTCGGTCGCCGCGATCACGGCACCCTCGACGATCGGCGCGTTGCACATCACGACTCGGTCGCGCCGGTCGGCGTCGAGCATCTCGATCGCCATCTCGCTGTTGGTCTCCGCGCCGCCGAGATCGACCAGGATCGCGACGCCGGCATCCGACCAGGCGTGGTCGATGGCCGCCATGATGGCGGCGACGTCGGTCCCCAGTCCCCCCTCGGAGTTACCCCCCGTGTAGGCCACCCGCACCGAGCTCCCGACCATCTGCCGCACCATGTCGGCGGCGCCTTCCGCGACCTTCGCGGAGTGCGAGACGATGACGATTCCGACGTTGGCCAAGGGTCAGCCTCCTGGTAGCCCGCATGGCGCGCAGCGGAATGCGGGAGCAGCCTCGCCAGACGGCACCGCCGTCCCCGGATTTCGCTTGCCTCCATCCGGGCTACAATCCTCCAGCACGTCGCAGACCGCCTCGATCATCAGCCACGACGACCGGGCGCCCGGATCCATGTGGCCGATCGAGCGCTCGCCGAGGAACGACGCTCGCCCGCGGATCGCACGCATCGGCACGGTGGCCTCGGCGGACGCGGCCGCGCGCGACTTCAGCCGAGCGAGCAGATCGTCGCCGCCGGCGGCGAGCTCCGCCTGGGTCGGCGCCAGCACGTCGAGCATCGTCTTCTGCCCCGGCTCGGATTTCCCCCGCGCCATCACGGCCGCGACCGCGACCCCGAACGCGCGCGCGGCATCGGACGCGGTGGGCGGATCGGCGATCTCCTTGCCCAGGGTGAGGAACAGCGTCCCGTACAACGGACCGGAGGCGCCGCCGATCTTCATCACCAGCTTGGTTCCGATCGCCCGCAACGCGTCCGGCAGGGGCTTGGCGGAGAGGCCGTCGACATCGGCCATGACCTCGGTGAAGCCGCGCTTCATGTTGAGCCCGTGGTCGCCGTCGCCGATCGCCGAATCGAGGCTCGTGAGCTCCTCCGCATGAGCGATCACGGTCGACGCCACCGCCTCGATCAGCCGTTTCTGCAGCGCCTGGTCCATGCCCCACCTCACCCGTCACCGCTGCACGCGCCGGCCGTTCTCGTCGAAGAACAGCGGCTGCGTGAATTCGATTCCGACCCGGTCGCCGACGACGAGCCCGGCGTCGGGATCGCCCAGCGTCAGCAGTTCGCCCTCGACCAGGGCGACGTGCAGATGATTCTGGTCGCCGAGATGCTCGATCCAGGTGACCGTTCCGGCCGCCCCATC
>JBEKZK010000035.1:0-14205 GCA_049509935.1 Xanthobacteraceae bacterium
TGCCGACCTTCTGCATGGCGCCGGCGATCATCTTGCCGATCGAGGCATCGCCGTTGGCCGAGATGGTGCCGACCTGGGCGACCTCGGCCGACGAGCTCACCTTCCTGGCGCGCTTCTCGATGTCCTTCACGACGGCACTGACCGCCATGTCGACGCCGCGCTTGAGGTCCATCGGGTTCATGCCGGCGGCGACCGCCTTGACGCCCTCCTTGACGATCGCGTGCGCCAGCACGGTCGCCGTGGTGGTGCCGTCGCCGGCGAGGTCATTGGTCTTCTGCGCGACCTCGCGCACCATCTGGGCGCCCATGTTCTCGAACTTGTCCTCGAGCTCGATCTCCTTGGCGACGGTCACGCCGTCCTTGGTGATGCGCGGGGCGCCGAACGACTTGTCGAGCACCACGTTGCGGCCCTTGGGGCCGAGCGTGACGCGGACCGCGTTGGCCAGAATTTCGACGCCGCGCAGCATCCGGTCGCGCGCGTCGGTGGAGAATTTCACGTCCTTCGAGGCCATTGGAATTCAGCTCCCTGGTCTGATGATGGCAGCATTGCCGACGGGATCGGTCGCCGTCACGCGATGACGCCCATGATGTCGCTCTCCTTCATGATCAGGAGCTCCTCGCCGTCGAGCTTCACCTCGGTGCCCGACCACTTGCCGAACAGCACCTTGTCTCCGGCCTTCACGTCGATCGGGATCAGCTTGCCCGCCTCGTCGCGGCCGCCCGGGCCGACGGCGATCACCTCGCCCTCCTGGGGCTTCTCCTTGGCGGTGTCCGGAATGATGATGCCGCCGGGCGTCTTGGCCTCGGCGTCGATGCGCTTCACGACCACGCGGTCGTGCAGGGGACGGAACTTTGTTTTCGCCATGTCTTCCTCGTCGGCGCGGTGCGCGCGGCTCTGCTGGGACCGAGAGATCGATCGGAAAGGCCTGTTGGCACTCGGCGGTCCCGAGTGCCAACGGGTGGCGCCGAAATATGGTCTCGGCAACGGCATGTCAAGCGAGTGCCGCCCCTCGAACGCCGGCGACGAGCTCCCCGGCGGCCTCACAATCGCCCGGTCGCCGGCTAACCTGCCGCCCGAAGGCGGTCGCGCGCAACGGTTGTGCCTGTGGACGTGACCCGTGCAGCGGCCGGCGAAATGCGCTACTATTACGGTGGCGGCGAGCCGTGCCGCGACGCGAGGCGGGCTTGAAGCGCCTCGTGCCCGGCGGGCACCGGTCGGCAGCGATTCGGACGCGTACGCGTGATGTGGAGCGTGGAGAGGACGGCGATGACGGGCAGGGGGCAAGCACTAGCGACAGCGATCAGCGGCATCGCGATCACCGCCATGGCCATGGCGCTCGCGGGTTGCTCCACGCAGCTCCCGTCGTTCCCGTCATTCCAGTCCCAGCCCGAGCCGGCGCCGATGCAGGCACCGGTCGCCAATGCGCCGCCCGCCAGCATCCCCGCCCAGGCGATCGTCGGGCGCTATGGCTTTGCCTCCTATCACCGGGAAGGCGACCGCGGACGTACCGAAGCGGCCGCCCGCTCCCAATGCGGCCAGAAGAATTTCGAACCTTACGTCATCGATCCGGGCCCCAACGGTGGCGTGATGATGCTCACGGTCGACCACCCCGAACGCGAGGAGCTGAGGCTCAAGGGCGGGCCCGGCGGCAAGAACTATATCGGTCCGCAGGGACCGGCCGCCGATACCCGTGACCGGGAGATCGTGTCGTTCGACGGCAAGGTGCTGGTTCTGCGCTGGATCGATCCCGAGGTCGCCGGCCGCTACGGCATCGGCGTCTTCGTGCGCTGCGGCCGGGCATAGTGCGGTCGCCGGTGATCGCCCGCCACACCGTTGCGCGACCGCAGCGGCTGGTTCTCCGGCCGCTGCGCGGAGGTGAGCGCGACGTGCTGGCTGCGGTGCTGGCCAAGGCGGGCCTGCCGGTCGACGATCTGGACGCGCCCGGGCATCTGTTCTGGCGTTTCGAGACCAGGGACGACATTCCGGCCGGCTTCGGCGGCCTCGAGATCCATGGCGACGACGCGCTGCTGCGCTCCGTCGTGACCCTGCCGCCGGTGCGCGAGGGCGGAATCGGGTCCGCCATCGTCGCCACGCTGGAGATCGAAGCGCAGCGGCGCGGGGCCGGGGCGATCTGGCTGCTCACCACCTCGGCCGCCGGCTTCTTCAGGCGCCTCGGATACGCGGCATGCGATCGCGCCGTCGTTCCCGCCGCGATCCGCGCGACCCGGGAATTTTCCGCCCTGTGCCCGGCGAGTGCCGACGTGCTGATGAAACGAATCTAGCGCACATCCCGATCAGCTTGATCGGGATGTGCGCAGTTCTTGAGTGGCGCATGTTCTTATCGGCGAACCGCGCACACTTCGCCGGAACATGCGGTCTCTCCTGGCGCATGTTCTTATCGGCGAACCGCTTCACACTTCGCCGGAACATGCGGTCTCTCCTGGCGCATGTTCTTGTCGGCGAACCGCGCACACTTCGCCGGAACATGCGCTAGCCGAACAGGGCGTCGATCTCGTCCTGCGAGGCGTGGCCGACGTCGGCCTCGAGCTTCGGACCGTTGATCAGGCTCCTGTCGCCGTCGCGCTCCGCCATCGCCTCGGGCGTCAGGGTCTTGAACGACTCGATGCCGCCCCAGATGTCCATCATCCGCACGATGTGATGCTCGATGAATTTGAGCGTCGCCACCACCTTGCCGATGCGCTGGCCGGTGAGGTCCTGGAAGTTGCAGGCCTCGAACACCTGGACGACACGTTCGCGGATGTCGTGCGCCAGGGCCACCTCGTGCTCGGTCTTGAGCGCGGCCGACAGGGTGTTGGCCGTCTGGTCGATGAACTCGGCGGCCGACAGGATCCGATCCGTCGCCTGCGCGGTGCCGTCGACGACGGCGTCGAGCTCGTGAGTGACGCGCGTCATCTCCGGACCCTCGAAGCCGGTCACGTGCAGGGTGGCGATCTCGTGCTTGGTCTTGCTGATGGCATCGTAGATGGCGTCGAGCTCGGCCTTGAGCTTGTGCGCCTCGCCCATCTCGGCTCGGTAGGCCTCGATCATCCTCTCCGAGACGGCCTCCTTCGGCTCGATGATCTCCCGCAGAGCTCTGAGCTCGGCCATGATCTCGTGATGGTGCGGCGGCACGCCCTGATCCGGAGCGCGCCCCGTGGCGACGCGAGCCTGGTGGCCGTCCTTCGCTACTTCAATGCGAAATGTCTTGCGCCGCGCCTGCATCTTGTGTCCCGTCCGCTGGATGTCTTCCTTATAGAGCAGCGGCTTTAAGATCCGGTTCACGCAGAAACATCTGATCACGCTCAGGGCCGTCGGATCCGGCGTGGCATCCGGACGACCGCTTTACCCAAAATAAACCCTGCCGCCACGAACCGCGCCGCACCGCGATGATTGATGCACCGCTCTCGCCGCCATTTACCATGCGGTCGGCATTTCGTAGTTAACTCGCGACTCCGGGAAGCCACGTGTCACCGGCGCCCGCAGACGAACATGTCACGAGTACGTCGATGCAACGATTGATCGTCACTGCGCTCGCAATGAGCGTTCTCGGCGCGATTGCGGCCCGCACGGAGCCGCTGCCGCTCTTCCCCGACAGTCAGAATGCGGCGGCGCCGCAGGTGGCTCCCGCTCCCGCCCGCTGGGCGGCGGCGCAGCCGCGGATGGGCGGCGGATTCATCGAGTTCCTGTTCGGCAACGGCGCAGCGCCGCCGCCACCGCCGTTCTTCCTGCCGTCAGGCGAGCCGTTCGCGACGCGCGCCGGCGCCGGACAGCAACCGGCCTACGCGCGCGCCGATCCCGCCGACCCGGCGCGGCCTGCAATCGATCCGCGTTATCTGCGTCAGATCGTGGACTGGGACGGCCACGAAGCGCCCGGCACCATCATCCACACGCCCGACCGGTTCCTCTATCTGATCGAGGGCCACGGCAAGGCGATCCGCTACGGCATCGGCGTCGGCCGTCCAGGATTCGCCTGGGCCGGCGTCAAGCAGGTCTCGATGAAGCGCGAGTGGCCCGACTGGACGCCGCCGGATGAGATGATCAGGCGCCGCCCCGACCTGCCGCGCTACATGGCGGGCGGTCCGGAGAATCCGCTGGGCGCCCGTGCGCTGTATCTGGGATCATCGCTCTACCGCATCCACGGCTCGAACGAGCCGTGGACGATCGGCACCCAGGTGTCATCGGGCTGCATCCGCATGCGCAACGACGACGTCATCGACCTCTACGAGCGCGTCAAGGTCGGCGCCAAGGTCGTGGTGATCTGATCTAGGCGTAATCGGTGTCGCTGTCGGCGCCGCCGCCATCGTCGTAGTCGTCGCCGTCGTCGTCGCCCTCGTTGTCGGCGGTGTCGATCAGGCCGGCGCGATCGTGGTCGTCAGCATCGCCCCGCCGGGCCGATCCTTCGTGACCGACGTCGTCGAGCCCCGCCTCGTGGGCAAGACGATCCGAGCCGCCGCCCCCGCCGCTCAATGGCGAGCCCCCGGCGCCGGGCTGATCATAGGCAGCGAACGGGCCGCCGCCGTGCTGACCGCCGAACATCGAACGGATGCCGCCGAGCAACAGGCCGCCGCCGACCATGCCGGCCGCGGTCGCCGCCGCGTTGCCGAGGAACGAGCCGCCGCCGAGCGAGCCGCCGCCGAACGCACCACCGCCGTATGGCGGTGGTGGTGGCATCTGTGCCGGTTGGGCCGGGGCGCTGCTCCAGGGCGACGGAGCGGCAGGGCGCGCATCTTGCTCCACATCGGGCCGCACCTGCGGAACCGAGCCGGCGCGGGGCGTCTCGCGTCGGCCGAACAGGCTGTCGCGCATCGAATCGAGAAAACCGCCACGTTCCTCGCCGGCGGGCTGTCCACCCACCGCGGCTTCGAGCTGGCGGATGCGCGCATCGGCCCGCTTCAGCGCCTCGTCCTGGACCAGGACGGTCTGCACCAGCGGATAGATCGCGCGCGGCGCCCGGCGCAGACCCGCGGCCATGACGCGCTCGGCATCGGGATCGCGTGGCGCACTTTCCAGTTGGGCGAGGCGGTCGAACAGCTCGGCAATCAGCTCACTTTCCTGCGGGGTCATCGGATCTCTCCTGTGGCGCCCATGGCGACGGCCCGAATATGGGAGGCGATCCGGCGGCGCGAAACAACGGAATGGTGAATATTTTGTCGCTGTCCTGCGGGCTGGAAAATGCTCTACGCGAGCTTCGCCCGGCACGAGGCGAGCGTCGCCGGGAAGTCGTCGCCCGAAAGGTAGGCGTACTCCCTCTCGCGCAGATCGGTCAGCGGATCGAGGCGCTTGAGCTCCGCGTCGACCAACCCTGGATGGCACATGATCAAGCCGCCATCCGGAAGATCGTCGAGGAACGTGGGGAACAGCGCCGAGAAGTCGGCCTGCGGCGCGAAGTCATAGGTCCCGGCAAACGACGGATTGGTGGGAATTCCGAGCTCCCTGGCACGGCGGCGGAAGGGCCGGCTCAGGGCGGCGATCACCAGCCCCTTGCGGTCGCCGAGCCGCCTGTGCAGCGCCCGGGCGCTCCCGGCCTGCCGCACCCAGGCGCCCGGCGCCAGTGCGGCGGCGCCGGCCAGCACGGCGTCGCGCACCTGGGGCAGCAGATGCACGTGCTGGTGGCCGTCGACGAACTCCGGCGCGCGACCGAATGCCGCGGCAAAGCCCCGCAGCTGCGCCACGACCTCGCGGGCAAGCGCGTTGCGATCGAGCCTTCGCCACATCGCCAGTCGCATCATGTCGGGCAGCGGCAGGAAGGCGCCATCGCGGACCGGACGAAAATCGACGGTCAGCGGCCGGAACGGTGCCGTCAGCGTGACATGCAGACCGATCGACGCATGACGCACGCCGGCATTGAGGATCGACAGCGCAAGCGCCTCGGAGCGGGAAAAGCCCGGCGTGCCCACCATGACGGAGGTCGCATTGATCCGCCGGCCTGCGATCAGGTCGCGGATCGCCGCATTGACGCCGGGAGCGATCCCGTAGTCGTCGGCGCACAGCCAGATGCGGCGGAGACCGTGAGCATCGGCGGATCCGGGATCACCCGTGGTGCCGCCGGCGGCGGGCGCAGCGACCCGATGCTCGACCCTGTCGACCACGGCTACTCCGCCGCGGTTCGCGCGGCGGCGTCGGCGGCTCTGTCGGTGGCCTCGGACGTCTTCACGATATGCTCGGCGACGAAATAGACCGGCCGCTGTTTGAGCTCCGCCAGGATCTTTCCGATGTATTCGCCGACGATGCCGATCATGACGAGTTGCACGCCGCCGAGCACCATCAGTCCGACGATGACCGAGGGATAGCCCGGCACACGCTCGTTGTTCACCAGCGTCTCCACCAGGATCGAGGCGCCGAACACCAGCGCGGTCGCCGCCAGAGCGACGCCGAGCAGGCTCGCGAGCCGTAGCGGCGCCACCGAGAACGAGGTCAGGCCCTCGATCGACAGGGCGATCAGTGAGGTGAGCCGCCAGGTCGAGGTTCCGTGCTCGCGCGCCGCCGGCTCGTAGTCGACCCGGAGCTGGCGGAACCCGATCCAGCTGGCCAGCCCCTTGAAGAAGCGGTTGCGTTCGGGCAGCTGCCGGAGCGCCGCGGCGGCGCGCGGCGACAGCAGGCGGAAATCGCCAGCGTCCTCCGGGATCCTCTGCCGGCTGCCCCAGTTGAGCAACAGATAGAACGTCTTGACGCCGAACCGTCGCAGCGCGGATTCGTTCTCCCGATGGGCCTTGGCGGTATAGACCGCGTCGTAGCCGTCATCGAGCCAATGGCCGACCAGGGTCTCGACCAGCTCCGCCGGATGCTGGCCGTCGCCGTCCATGAACAGCACGGCGCCGAGGCGGGCATGATCGAGCCCGGCGAGCAGCGCCGCCTCCTTGCCGAAATTGCGCGACAGCGACACCACCTGCACGTCGACCCCGGTGGCCGGCAGGGCCTCGGCGATCTTCAGCGTGGCATCGTGGCTGCCGTCGTCGACATAGACGATCTCGGTCTTCAGGGCGCGGTGCTCGTGGAGGCGCCGTGCCACCTCGCTGACCCGCGCGTGCAGGACAGCGAGCCCGCCCGCCTCGTTGAACAGCGGGATGACGATCGACAGGCCGGCCGACCGGCCGGAGCCGCGCTCTGCCGCGTCGGCAGCGCCTCCGCGGGCCGATCCGCCATTGGTCATGTCACGCGCTCCCGTCGGAGCATTGTCGGCATTCCCCGCGATTGGGCGACGCTCCGGCCATTCGACGGGCGCACGATCCGCGAGTCCATCCGCACCGGGACGGGCTGCGTCAGACCATGCGCCAAACGTGGTTTACCGCCCGGAGGTATAGCGCAAGCCGCGGGCGCTGTCGCGCCGGGTCGTCGCGGAAACGCGGTTTCGCGTTGCGGCAAAATGCTTTATGCGGTCATCCGCGATGTCATCAACGGTCCTCAAGGCGATCAGCTTTGCACTCATCGGCCTGGTGAACACGGCGGTCGACTTCGTCGTGTTCACGGCCGCGCGCTGGGCGTTGCTGTCGTGGCCGGTCGCGATCGGGGCGATCGGATGGGCGGTGGACGCCTGTCACTGCGGAAACCCGCACACCGCCACCTTGATCGTGGCCAACACGATCTCGTGGTCGATCGCCGTATCGGGCTCGTACGTGATGAATTCCCGGCTGACATTTGCGGCAGAATCCGGCGGCAAGCTCAAGCTCGCGTCGTACGGGATGTTCCTCGCATCGGGGATCGTCGGATATCTCGCCAACACGGCGACCCTGGTGGTGGCCGCCCTGTTCCTCCCCGACCTCGTCGCCAAGGGCTGCGCCATCCTGGTGTCCTTCGTGGTCAATTTCTCGATGTCGCACTTCGTGGTCTTCCGCCGGCGGCCGGCGGTCGAGGAGGTGCGGTAGCCTCACCCGCCAAGTCCGGCCTCGAGCCGTTCGTAGAGCGGGTTCGCCTGGGCGAACACGTAGTCGAGGCCGGCGACGGAAACGACGTCGGCGCCGTGCTGGCGCAGGAAGCTCGCCAGCCCGTAGACCTTCGCCGGCGGGCAATGCAGCGTGAGCATGCCCGATGAGGTCGGGCCACCGAACGGCGACACCACGCCGAACGTCTGTCGCGCCTGCGCGAGCAGGCTCTCGTCACAGCCGGGGAATCGCGTCCGCACCTCGCGGAACGATCCGGCGCGCGCCTGCGCGGCGATGCGGTCGAGGATGGCGCGGGCGCTGCTGCGCCGAGGGTCGTCCCAGGTCGCCCGCCTGCTGGCCATGAGGTTGGCCTCCGAGCGCAGGATCACGCCGTCCTCGATCACCTTGAGACCGTTGGCACTGAGGGTCGCTCCGGTGGTGGTGATGTCGACGATCAACTCGGCGCTGCCCGCGGCCGGGGCGCCTTCGGTGGCGCCCAGGCTCTCGACGATGCGGTAGTCGATGATGCCGTGGCTGGCGAAAAACCCGCGCGTCAGGTTCAGGTATTTGGTCGCCACCCGAATCTTGCGATCGTGACGCAGGCGGAACGCGGTCGCCACGTCGTCGAGGTCCGCCATGGTGCGCACGTCGATCCAGGCCTGCGGCACCGCCACCACGACGCTCGCCTCGCCGAAGCCGAGCCGGTCCAGGAACATCACGTGCGTATCAGGCTCGTGGATCTGCTCGCGCACCAGGTCCTCGCCGGTGATGCCGAGATGCGCCGCGCCGTGCGCCAGCTGATCGGTGATCTCGCCGGCCGACAGATAGGCCACCTCGACGCCGTCCAGCCCCGCGATGGTGCCGCGATAGTCACGCGCGCCGCGCGGCTGGACGAGCCGCAGCCCGGCGCCGGCGAAGAAAGTGTCGGCCTTCTCCTGCAGGCGGCCCTTGGAGGGCACCGCGATGATCAGCGGCGCCGTCATCGCCGGCTCCCCGGCGCGATCAGCGTGTCGATCCATACCGCGAAGCCGACCGCGGGAATCGGGGATGGCGCGCCGAGCCGGGTGAGCAGACCGTCGTAGCGCCCGCCCGCCACCAGCTGGTGGCCGACACGCCCCAGCGCACCCGTGCAGCCGTGCGGATCGTGCAGCTCGAACACCACGCCGGTGTAGTAGTCGAGCCGTCGGCCGAAGGCGGTGGAGAAGCGGATGCGGCCGACGTCGACGCCGCGCACGGCGAGGAACCCGGTGCGGCTCTCGAACAGGTCGAGCACGCGGTCGAGCGCGAGGCCGGCATCCGCCGCGAGCGCGCGCATGTCGGCGGCCGCCTCGTCGGGATCGCCGCTGATCGCCAGGAAGCGCTCGATCAGCTGCCGGGTCTCCTGCGGCAGTCCGGAGCTCGCGCCCAGCGCCGCCTGTTCGAGAAAGCGGTCGGCGATCTCGTCGACCGAACGTCCGCCGACGGTGTCGATGCCGGCAATCGACAGCAGGTCGGTCACCAGCGCATGGGCGGCCCGCGGGTCGGAGCCGGCGAGTGCTGCGAGCACGCCCTGATAGTCCGGTCGCGCCCGGGCGGCATCGCGCACCAGCCGGTCGAGGTCGTGGGCGAGGCTGCCGGCGCGATTGAAATCCTTCACCAGGCGGCGTTTCCACGCCGGCGCCAGGGTGAGCGCGTCGACCAATGCGGCGAACAGGGCGACGTCGCCCATGTGGATGTCGGGGCTCGGAACCCCGTAGAGCGCCGTCGCCTCGAGGCCGAGAGACAGCATCTCGGCATCCGCCGCCGCAGTGTCGCGCCGGCCGAAGGACTCGATGCCGGCCTGGGGGAACTCGGCGGACGCGTCACCGCGATAGCGAAAAACCGGGCCGAGATAGCAGAAGCCGGCCGGCCGGCCGGCGTCGGCGGAGGCGAGGTAGTCGCGCGACACCGGAATGGTGAGGTCCGGGCGCAGGCAGAGCTCACGGCCGGAGGCATCGCTCGTCAGGTACATGCGGCGCCGGATGTCCTCGCCCGACATGTCGAGGAACGGCTCCGCCGGCTGCAGGATCGGCGGCTCCGCCCGCACATAGCCGGCGCGCTCGTAGTGGGCGAGCAGCGCCGCGCCGCGGTCGTCGGGCGCCCGGGTCGAGGGTGTCGTCGCGTCGATCATGGGCCACGGAGCGGATGATTGGTCGGATGGCCGCAGCCCTCTACCATGGAGCGCCGACGGATTCGACTGTGATCCTGCGACGGCCTTAACGGGAATGGGCCGAACGGGACCGTTGCAGGTGGTGGATTTCGTGGTCTACTGCACCGCATGGGCGGTCGCGATGCAATGACAACCGTGCTGGTGACGGGCGCATCGGGCTTCGTCGGCCAGCCGCTGGTCGCCGCCCTCGCCCGGGCCGGTCATCGCGTCGTGGCGGCGTCGCGGCGCCCGCCGGCGCCGCCCGAGGGGGCGGTTCGCGCCGTGCCGCTGCCGGACCTCGCCGGCAGCGTCGACTGGAGCGCCCTGCTGACCGACGTCACCGACGTGGTGCATCTCGCCGCGGTGGCGCACAAGGGCGCGGCGGTGCCCGACGAGATCTACGAGCGCGTCAATCGTCGCGCCGTCGCCGGGCTTGCCGCTGCCGCCGCGGTCAAGGGGATCCGGCGGCTGATCTTCATCTCCTCGATCGGCAGCCAGAGCGGGCCGGTCTGCGAGCGGGTGCTCACCGAGGGCGACGAGCCGCGTCCAACCTCGGTCTACGGCCGCAGCAAGCTTTCGGCCGAGGCCGACCTGCGCGCCGCCGGCGTGCCTTACACGATCTTTCGCCCGGTGCTGACCTATGGTCGGCAGGCGCCGGGCAACATGGCGCGGCTGCTGAAGCTCGCCGAATCGCCGTTCTGGCTGCCGTTCGCTGCGTTCACGCACCGCCGCTCGCTCCTCGCCGTGGACAATCTGATCGCCGCGATCGCGTTCGCATTGGCGGAGCCGAAGACTGCCGGCGAGACCTTCATCGTCGCCGACCCCGATGCGCTGACGCTGCCCGAGATCCTGACCGAGCTGCGAGGCGCGATGAATCGCCCGCCCGGGCTCGTCGCGGTGCCGCCGGCACTGCTGTCGGCTGCGTTGCGCGTGATCGGCTACCGCGACCTGGCGGAGCGGCTCGGCGGCCCGCTCGTCGCCAGCCCGGCGAAGCTTCTGGCCGCCGGCTGGCGCCCGCCGCTTCGCACCCGCGAGGGTCTCGCCGGCATGGTCGTGCCGGAGACGAGCCCCTACAGATCGGAGCGTCGCGCGGCAGTCGGTTGACGCCGGATCGCCACGGTCATCAGGCTTTCGGGCCGAACACGATGCAGGTCGTGGTCCCGTGGGCGTAGACCACGCCGGCGCCGTCGACGATCCGTCCCTCCGCGGTCGCGACCTGGCCGCCCATGTGGATCACGGTGCCGATGGCGCGCACGCGGCCGGTCTCCGACTTCAGCGCGCGCACATAGTTCACCTTGATCTCCAGCGTCGTGTAGCCGCGTCCCTGCGGCAGCATGGTGTGGATGCAGCAGCCCATGCAGGAATCGAGCAGGGTCGCGGCGAGACCGCCGTGGGCGACCCCGATCGGGTTATAGTGCTGCTCGCCCGGCGTCACCGCGAACACCACCCGCCCCTCGCCGATCTCCTCGAGCTCGAAGCCCATCAGCCGCGCGATCGGCGGAGCCGGAAGGCGGCCCGCCGCGACCGCCCGCATGTACTCGATGCCCGACATCGCGGCGCCGACGCGCGCGGTGGCGAGCGGATCTTCCCAGGTCACCATCAGGGCGCGCTCGGGCGGAGCCGCGGCCTTCGCGGCCGTCACGGCGCCGTCGACGGGTACGCTCATCGGCATCTCCTCATCGCGTGACAGCCGCCATTACGGCTCCGCCGGCCGTGGCGCGGTGGCCGGCAGCGACGGCGGCGCGCCCGGCCCGGGCTTGACCCGCACCTGGCGTGCGTCCACCGCCTCGCCGCAGTGCGAGCAGGTGACCACCGGATCGAACACGTGTCCGCAGCCGGCATGCTGCAGCAGGACCGGCCGGCCCTCCGGCCCGCTCATGTGGGTATCGCCCCAGTGCACCAGCGCGATCAGCACCGGATAAAGGTCGAGGCCCTTGGCGGTGAGCCGGTATTCGTAGCGGCGCGGCTTGTCCTGGTAGGCGACCCGGTCGAGCACCCCGAGCCGGGTGAGCTTGCGCAGGCGGTCGGCCAGCACGTGACGGGTGACGCCGAGCCGCGACTGGAAATCCTCGAAGCGCCGCACCCGCAGGAAACAGTCGCGCAGGACCAGGAAGCTCCAGCGGTCGCCGATCACCGAGACGGTGCGCGCCACCGAGCAGGGCTCGGCATCGAGCTCGCGCCAGCGCATGCGGACAGGACTCCTTGCGCCCCGGAGGGCATCAAGTTCCACTTTAGAACTCGCCGGGGTCGCGTCAAGGTTCGCATTCGGAACTCGCGCAGGCGCGAGGCACCCTGGTGCATGCTTTCACGGCTGCTCGGTCGGGCGTGGCTCAGGAACGTCGGGGCGCGCCCTGGTGCCGCGGCGGATCCGCGCGCTGGTCCACTCGCGAAGGCCCTGGAAGGTGACGTAGAGCATCGGGATCGCGAACAGGCCGATCCCGCTCGCCGCGATCATCCCGGCGAACACCGGCGTGCCGACACCGTGACGGCTGATCTCGGCGGCGCCTTGCGCCACCACCAGCGGGTAGACGCCGAAGATGAAGGCGAACGAGGTCATCATCACGGCGCGAAACCGCATCTGCGCGCCGAGCACGGCCGCTTCCCTGATGTCCTTGCCGAGCTCGCGCTGATCCTTGGCGAACTCGACGATCAGGATGCCGTTCTTGGCGGCCATCGCGATCAGCACCACGAGACCGATCTGGGCATAGAGGTCGAGCGACAGATGCCAGACCAGGATGCCGACGAACGCGCCAAGCACGCCGACCGGAACCGACAGCAGGACCGGGACCGGGATCATCCAGCTCTCATAGAGCCCGACCAGAAACAGGAACGCAAACAGCACGGCGAGCCCGAGGAGCGGCCCGGTCTGTCCCGCAGCCGCCGCCTCCTGGTAGGCGGTGCCGGTCCATTCATAGCTGTAGCCCGGAGGCAGCGTCTTTCCCGAGATTTCCGCCATCGCGGCGAGCGCCGTGCCCGACGACGTGCCCGGAGACGGCCCGCCCTGAATGGGAATCGCACGGTAGTTATTGTATCGGGTGATGACCTGGGGACCGACGACGATCCGGGCGCTGGCGATCGACCGCAACGGCACGTCGTTGCCGTATTTGTTGCGGATGTAGATCCGCCACAGCGCCGCGACGTCGGAGCGGTCGGCCGCCTCGCCCTGGATGTTGACCTGCCACACCCGGCCGAACAGGTTGAGGTTGTTGACGAAGATGCCGCCCAGCGTCGCCTGCAGGGCGCCGAACACGTCGTTCATGCTCAGCCCCAGCGCCTGCGTCTTCTCGCGGTCGATGTCGAGATAGATCGACGGATTGCTGGCCGTGTAGGTGGAAAAGACGCGGTTGAGCCGCGGGTCCTGATTGGCGGCGGCGAGCAGCCCCTGCATCACGCTGTTCATCGCCGCCGGCTCCTGTCCCTCGAGGCCTTCGAGCTCGTACTCGAACCCGCCGGTCGTCGACAGGCCGATGATCGGCGGCAGGTTGAAGGGGATGACCGCCGCGGTGCGCACCTGCTGCCCTTCGCCGAACACCCGCGCGATCACCGCCTGTGCCGAGTTCACGGCGCCGACCCGATCAGCAAACGGCTTCAGGGTCGGGACGATGAACGCCATGTTCGGCTCGTTGAGGCTGTCGAGGATCGAGTAGCCGACCACCGCGAACACGTTGCGGACCTGCGGCATCTCCTTGATGAGGGTCTCGAGGCGCCGCACCGCCTCGAGGGTGCGGGCGACCGAGGCGCCGTCCGGCAGCTGCACAGAGATGAAGAAGGCCCCCTGGTCCTCCTCGGGCAGGAAGCCCGTCGGCGTGCGCAGGGACAGGCCGACGATGCCGGCGGCCGCCACGAGGATCAAAACGACGCCGAGCACCGCCACCCGCACCAGCCGGCGCACCACCGCCGCATAGCCATTGCGGACGTCGTCGATGCGCCGCAGCACCCAGGCCATCGGGCCGCGCTTGGGACCTCCGGAGCGCAGGAACACGGCGCACAGCGCCGGCGACAGGGTCAGGGCGTTCAACGCCGAGATCAGCATCGCGACGCTGATCGTCACCGCGAATTGCCGGAACAGGGTTCCCGAAATACCCGGAATCACCCCGATCGGCACGAACACCGACAGCAGGACCAGGGTGATGGCGATGATCGGCGCGGTGATCTCGGTCATCGCCTTCTTGGTCGCCT
>JBEKZK010000350.1:0-5374 GCA_049509935.1 Xanthobacteraceae bacterium
ATAGGAACTTCAAATCCTAAAAGCCGCACTAGAATCATAGACTTGCTAGTGCACCTCTGGATTCCGAAGTTCGCACCAGAGGATGTCGCCAAGTGATGCGAACTTCGGAATCGGTGCACTAGCCGAAGGCGTCGAGCGCGGCGCGCGCGACCTGGTCGCCCCATTCCTGGACGAAGTGACCGGCCTCGGGAAGCACCAGCGGTTGCGGACATCCGCGGATGGCCAGTCGCAGGCGACGCATCACCGGCTCGCCCAGAACCGGATCGGCGCCACCGACCGCCATGAAGCTTCTGCCCTGCCATTCTGCCGTCCACCAGGCGCGGGCGCGGCGCGACAGCTCGGCTCCGGGCGCATCGGGACGGTCGGGAACCATGTTGGGGAACCGCCGCACGCCGGCCTTGAATCGCTGGTCGGGAAACGGCGCATCGTAGGCGGCGGCCTCGGCTTCGGTGAGATGCGGACAGGACCGCCTGAGCAGGCGCCCGACCGCCATGTCGGGATTGGCATTCGACCACGCCCGCCAGGCGACGAAGCCATCCGTGAGCGGCTCGTCGCCAGTTGCGAAGGCGGTGTTCATGACCAGAAGGCGGTCGAACCGGTGGGGCATCGCAAACGGAATCGTCAGCCCCAGCAGCCCGCCCCAATCCTGGCAGACCAGCGTGATGTGGGCGATATCGAGCGCCTCGATCAACGCCATGATGCTGTTGCGGTGAAAATCGAACTGGTAGGCGCCCTCGTCGATCGGCTTGTCGGAACGGCCGAAGCCGAAGAAATCCGGCGCAACGACGCGGTGGCCGGCGCCGGTGAATACCGGAATCATGCGCCGGTAGAGATACGACCAGGTGGGCTGACCATGCAGGCAGAGGAACACCGCGGCGTCGCGCGGCCCTTCGTCGATCCAATGCATGCGCAAGCCCGGGAAACCCGGAAGCGACTCGGAGTAGTGCGGTGCGAAAGCGTATCCCGGGAGATGATCGAGCCGCTCATCCGGCGTTCGCAGCTTGTCCATGCGCCAGTCCCTTTCCGGCCGACATATGTGATTGATCGGAGCGCCGCTCAGCCGTAGGGCCTTTCCTTCCACCAGGGAAAATACGCCGGCATGTCCTCCGACACCGTGTCGGTGAAGCGGGCCGGGCGTTTTTCCAGGAATGCGGCCACTCCCTCTTTGACGTCGGCGCTGCGGCCGCGCATGAAGATTCCGCGGCTGTCGATCTTGTGGGCATCCATCGGATGATCGGCGCCGAGCATCCGCCACATCATCTGGCGCGCCAGCGCCACCGACACCGGCGCCGTTTCATCGATGAATTGGCGGGCGAGCCGGCGCGCCGCGGGCAGCAGCTCGGCCGGCGGATGGACCGCGCTCACCAGGCGGCCGGCGAGCGCTTCGCTGGCCGGAAAGACCCGGCCCGAGAACGTCCATTCGAGCGCCTGCGAGATCCCGACGATCCGCGGCAGGAACCAGCTCGAGCAGGCTTCCGGGATGATGCCGCGGCGCACGAAGACGAAGCCGATGCGCGCATCCGCGGACGCCAGCCGGACGTCCATCGGCAGCAGCATGGTGGCGCCGATGCCGACCGCCGGCCCGTTGATCGCCGCGATCACCGGTTTGAGGCAGGCAAAGATCCGCAAGGTGAGGCGACCGCCGCCGTCGCGCGCCGCATCGTCGGCGAGATCCGGCTCGCCGTCGCGGTTGAGCGGAACCTGCGGCCGGTCCGGACGCGCCGCGCGATCGAAGGTCCCGGCGCCGGCCGCCAGATCGGCGCCGGCGCAGAACGCCCGGCCGGCTCCGGTCACGATGACGGCGCGCACCTCGTCGTCCTTGTCGGCGCGGTCGAACGCGTCGATCAGCTCGTTCATCATCGTTGTGGTGAACGCATTGAGGCGGTCGGGGCGATTGAGCGTGATGGTGAGGATCCGGTCCGCCGTCTCATAGGTAATGGTCTCGTAAGGCATCTCGGTAGCTCCCGGGTGCTGCTCTAGAACGCCGCGTAGCCACCGTCGATCACGAACGTATCGGCGGTATGGTAGGAGGAGGCCGAGCTCATCAGGTAGACGGCGATCCCGCCGAAATCCGCCGGCTCGCCGAAGCGGCGCATGGGGACGCGGGGCAGCACGTTGGCAACGAATTTGTCGTTGGCCATGATGCCTTGCGTCATGTCGCTCTTGATCCAGCCGGGCAGGATCGCATTCGCGGTGACGCCGTAGCGTGCGAGCTCGACTGCGAGCGCCCGGACCAGCGCGTTGATCGCCGCCTTGGTCGCCGCATAGTGCTCGTTTCGCGCGGTGCCGAAGATCGATGCCAGGCTCGACGTCGCGACCAGGCGCCCGAAACGGTCGCCGCGCTCGGCGCGCGCCACCATGTGGCGTGCCGCAACCTGAAACACGTGGAACACGCCGTCGAGATTGGTGGCGAACATCCGGTCCCATTCATCGACCGTCCGCTCGATGAATGCGTGCCGTCCGCCGCCGCCGATCCCCGCGTTGGCGAAGCACCCGTCGACCCGGCCGAAGGTCTCGACCGTGGCGGCGAATGCGGTCTCGATCGCGGCCCGGTCGGTGACGTCGCACACCCGCGACTCGACGCGGCCGCCGGCACCGGTCAGCCGGGCCTCCGCCTGGCGGTTCTTGTCGGCATTGCGCCCCCAGATCGACACCGTGCAGCCGGCCCGCGCCAGCGCCTCCGCCATGCCGAGCCCGATCCCGCCATTGCCGCCGGTGACCACCGCCACCTCGCCGGAGAGATCAAAGTCGCCTGCCAAGCTCGCCTCCCCCTCGTGCCGACCTCTTGCTTCGGATCTGCATCGGGCTCGCCAACGCACCGATGACGGTGCCACCGAGGTCCAATAGAATGATTTCGATCCGCTTGGCGAGGACTTCGTCAGCCCGAGGAGATCCCGACATGGACTGGACCGACCGACGCAAGCGATTTCGTGCCGTTCTGGCGGGCGATCGCTGCGTCCATCCTGGGTCGGTGTACGACCCGCTGTCGGCGCGCATCGCGGAGGATCTCGGCTTCGAGATCGGGATGTTCGCCGGATCGACCGCATCGCTCACCGTGCTCGGCGCGCCCGATCTGATCGTGCTGACTTTGAGCGAATTCGCCCAGCAGTGCTACAGGATCTGCCGCGCCGGGAACCTGCCGCTGCTGGTGGACGCCGATCACGGCTACGGCAACGCCCTCAACGTCAAGCGTACCGTCGAGGAGCTGGAGACGGCGGGCGTCTGCGGGCTCACCATCGAGGACACGGTGCTGCCGGCGCCGTTCGCGGCGACAAAGGCCCAATTCATCTCCGTCGACGAAGGCGTCGGCAAGATGCGGGCCGCGCTGGCGGGACGGCAGGATCCGAGCCTCGCGGTGATCGGACGGACCGGCTCGATCGCCGTCAACGGGCTCGACGACACCATCGCCCGCGTCACCGCCTATGCGGCGGCTGGCGTCGATGCGATCTTCCTGGTCGGCGTCCGCAGCCGCGAGCAGCTCGATGCGATCTCGGCGGTGGTGAGGATCCCGCTCATCCTCGGCAACGCGCCGGCGGAGCTGCAGGACGTGGACTATCTCGCTGCCAGGGGGGTGCGAATCTGCCTGCAGGGACATCTTCCCATCATGGCGGCGGTGCGAGCGGTGCACGACACCCTCAAGGCGCTGCGCGACGGAACGGCCCCGGGCAAGATCGACGGCATCGCGTCCGACGAGCTGATGAAGCAGGTGACGCGCGATTCGTCCTACAAGCGCTGGACCAAGGACTTTCTCGGCGCCTGAGCGCGCATCCACGGGAGATCACCAGGCAGCGGTCGTTCGCCCATGATTCGCCGATGCGGTGCGCATTGCGAACAAAACGGGAAACGTGGTTTGTGAGGTGCCGAACACCGGATGATTCGCCGCGCCCGATGCCGCAAACCTACCTGGAGAAGCTCAACCCCGACCAGCGGCGTGCCGTCGAGCACGGCGTCGCGGCATCCGGCGATCGGGGTCCGCTTCTGGTGATCGCCGGAGCCGGCACCGGCAAGACCAACACCCTGGCGCACCGCGTCGCGCACTTGATCGTCAACGGCGCGGATCCGCGACGCATTCTCCTCCTCACCTTCTCGCGGCGCGCGGCCGCCGAGATGGGTCGGCGGGTCGAGCGCATCGTGGCCGGCGCGCTCGGTGCGAACGCCACGGCGGCGATCGCGGCGCTCACCTGGTCCGGCACCTTCCACGGCATCGGCGCACGGCTGCTGCGCGACTACGCGGACCAGATCGGGCTGTCGCCGGCGTTCACGATCCACGATCGCGAGGACGCGGCCGACCTGATGAACCTCGCCCGCCACGAGCTCCGTCTTTCGAGAACCGAAAGCCGGTTCCCCACCAAGGGAACGTGCCTGGCGATCTATTCGCGCGTCGTCAATTCCGAGCTCGCGCTCGACGTCGTCCTCGCCAAGGTGTTTCCCTGGTGCGCCGGCTGGCAGCGCCAGCTTACCGAGCTCTACGCGTGCTATGTCGAGGCCAAGCAGCGCCAGAACGTGCTCGACTACGACGATCTGCTGCTCTACTGGGCGCAGATGATGGCCGATGCGAACCTGGCGGCCGACGTCGCCGACCGGTTCGATCACGTGCTGGTCGACGAATATCAGGACACCAACCGGCTGCAGGCATCGATCCTGACCGGGCTCAAGCCGGACGGCCGCGGCCTCACCGTGGTCGGCGACGATGCCCAGGCGATCTATTCGTTCCGCGCCGCCACGGTGCGCAACATCCTGGACTTTCCCGCGCGGTTCAGCCCGCCGGCGCGCATCGTCACGCTCGAGCGCAACTACCGCTCGACCAGCGCGATCCTGGCGGCGTCGAACGCGGTGATCGGGCTGGCGGCGGAACGTTTCACCAAGGATCTGTGGTCCGAGCGCCACGTCGCCGGACGGCCGCAGATCGTCAACGTCCGCGACGAGGCGGACCAGGCGCGATACGTGGTGGAACGCATCCTGGAGAACCGCGAGGCCGGGATCGCGCTGAAGGCGCAGGCCGTGCTGTTCCGCACGTCGCATCATTCCGGTCCGCTGGAAGTCGAGCTGACCCGGCGCAACATCCCGTTCGTCAAATTCGGCGGCCTGAAGTTTCTCGACGCCGCGCACGTCAAGGATGTGCTCGCCTGCCTGCGCTTCGCCGAGAATCCGCGCGACCGGGTGGCGGGATTCCGTCTGATCCAGCTGATGCCCGGGATCGGGCCGTCGACCGCGGCGCGCGTGCTCGACCACATGGGCGGCCCCGATCCGGTGGCTGCGCTGGAGCAGTTCGTCCCCCCGGCCCGCGCGTCCGGAGAGTGGCGGCCGTTCGCCGACCTCATGCGGCAGCTCGCGCTCTGCCGCCACGGCTGGCCGGCGGAGCTCGCCTGGGTGC
>JBEKZK010000351.1:0-5368 GCA_049509935.1 Xanthobacteraceae bacterium
CGCCGCCCCGGGGGCCAGGCCCCCGGCGGGGCCCGGGCAGCCGCGGGACCGCGAATCCCCCCTGGTGCCGGCCCCCGACCGCGCGCTTGGCCCCGGTGGCGGCGAGGTCATCCATGACCGGTCCCCATGTAGGCCTCGCGCACCTCCGGGTTGGCCGACACCGTCTGATAGTTGCCCTCGGCGAGCACGCGGCCGCGGGTGAGCACCGTGATGATGTCGGAGAGCTCGGCGACCACGCTCAGGTTGTGCTCGACCATCAGCACGGTGCGATTGGCGGCGACCGTCTTGATCAGCGCCGCGATGCGGTCGATGTCCTCGTGCGCCATGCCGGCGGTCGGCTCGTCGAGCAGCAGCATCTCCGGGTCGAGCGCCAGCGTGGTGGCGATCTCCAGCGCCCGCTTGCGGCCGTAAGGCAGCTCCACCGCCGTCCAGTCGGCGAACGACGCCAGCCCAACGTCGGAGAGCAGCGCCAGGGCGCGCTCGTCGTAGCGCTCGAGCACCCGGCGGGAGCGCCAGAAGTCGAACGATCCGCCGCGCTGGCGCTGCAGCGCGATGCGCACGTTCTCGCGCACCGTCAGGTGCGGAAACACCGCCGAAATCTGGAACGAGCGGACGAGGCCGAGGCGGGCGACGTCGGCCGGCGCCAGGGTCGTGATATCGCGGCCGTTGAACACGATCCGGCCGCGAGTCGGCCGCAGGAACTTGGTGAGCATGTTGAAGCAGGTGGTCTTGCCGGCGCCGTTGGGACCGATCAGCGCATGGATGGTGCCGCGGCGCACGCGCAGGCCGACGCCGCTCACCGCCACGAAGCCGGCAAACTCCTTGGTCAGATCCTCGGTCTCGAGGATGATGTCGTCACGCATCGAATGGAACGTCCCCGCTGCGGGTATTCATCGCAAGCTTTTGTCATAGCGTCCAGAGCCCGTGTTGCCGGCGGCCGAAAAGGTTGCCGGCGTCATGGCGTTCGACGGCTTTTCGCGGGGCAGCATGCCGCGGCGAATCGGAGCGACCCCGATGCGGGAGCGGTCACGGATTATGGCGTGCCAGAAGGAGAAACGTGTCGGAGGGAGACTGTCGCGGCGCCGCTGCCGCCGGAGACTTTTTCGCCTGATCCCGCCGGTTTAAGATCCGGCAGGCCGGCCGCGGGATCATTCGCTGGACGGCAGGGCCGACCTGACAATGCCGGTATTGTCCTTCATCCGCTGCACGACCCGGCCGACGTCGTCCTTGGTCGCCACCCGCACCGTATAATATCCGCTGCTCGGGCCGCGGATCACCTGGGCGCGGCCGAAGCCGTCGAGAAACCGGGTGATCTCGTCGACCGTCGCGTTGGGAGCAAACTGCACCAGCACGGCGACCGAGCCGGGCGCGCCCAGTCCGCGGACGATCCCGTTCTGGTTGGGCACCGAGGCGACCTTCATTCCGCCGCTCTCCGGCGCCTTCATCTCCGCGGTCTGCTGCGCCTTCTCGGCGCCGTCCACGTAGAGCCCGGCGATGAGGCCGGCCTGCAGCACGATGGCGAGCGCGGCCGCGGTCGCCGACCAGGCGAGCGTGCGCGGGCGCAGCTGGGAAATCTGTCCGGCGAACCACGCGCCGACGTTGAAAGTGCGGCGGCGCGGGGCGGCGGCGACCTCGGCGTCGAGCCCCGCCATCAGCCGATCCATGGCCCGCGCCGAGGGCGCGCCCAGCGACTCGTTGAGACGGATGGTCTCGCCCAGCTCCTCGCGCACCAGGTCGTAGCGGCGTGCCAGCTCGTTGTCGTTGGCGAGCGCGGCTTCCACGCGCTCGGCGTCACGCCGGCTGAGCGTACCGGCGGCATGCCACGGCAGGAGGGCCTCGATGTCGTCGCGCAGTTGCTGCGCCTTGGTGTTTGTCGTTGTCATGGCCAACCTCTATCCACACCAGCTGCCTTGAGCAGCTCTGATAATCGCTTGCGCGCGTAGAACATGCGGGTCTTTACGGTGTTTTCCGGGATCCCGACGATCTCGGCGACCTCTTCGATGCCCTTCTCGTGGTAGTAGACGAGGTCGATCACCTCCCGATGCTCCGGCGACAGCTCGCCGAGGCACTTGCGCAGGATTTCGCCCTTGTCCTTCTTCTGCATCGCGACCTCCGGGTTGTCCCCGGTGTCCTCGACCGCAGCCGCAGCCTCTTCGTCCAGCTCCGCCTCGCCGCGCTTGCGCAGCGACGAGAGGGCCTTGAATCGTGCTATCGCCAGAAGCCAGGTCGAAACCGCCGAACGCGCCTCGAACTTGCCCGCCTGACGCCAAACATCCAGGAACACCTCACTGATCAAGTCCTCCGCCAGGGTCTCGTTCCTGACCAGCCGGAGGACGAACCGGAACACGCGGACATGATGCCGCGCGAACAGAACCTGCATCGCGAGCTTTTCGCCCGCCGCGATCCGTACGATCAGCGCTTCGTCCGATGTGCCTTGCATCGCTGCCGACGGTCGACTCTGGTGATTAGTCGCGGGGGGGACTGATTGGGTTCAAAGGAAGAGAGCGAAGTATCGGCGGCACGCCACACGAGAACAAAAATAGAACATGTCGCCTCCCCCCTCGGGTAATCGGGCGAAGCGGCCCCATTCGAGCCGTTTCGCGGCCGGATTAGCCTTCGCAGGTTGCCCACGAACCCGTGCGGCCCGCAAGTCGCTCGCCGTCCGGTCGGCAAAATCGCCGTTTATCGGTATTATAGCGGATGCCCGGAATCGCAAATACGCATTCGACACCACCGTCCCTTGCGTAATGCGGTTTGCGCTCGCGGCGATTCGCCTCACGGAAGCTGGGCGGCGCGCCGGCCGGCGGAGGCGCCGGCGATCTTGCCGAGCACCGAGCCGGCCGTCAGGCCGGTGCCGCCCGGATAGTTGAAATAGAACAGCCCGCCGACCATCTCGCCGGCCGCGTAGAGACCGGGAATGACCGCGCCCTCGGTGTCGATCACCCGGGCGTCGGTGTCGATCTTGACGCCGCCGAACGTGAAGGTGACGCCGCAGGTCACCGCGTAGGCCTCGAACGGCGGCTCATCGATGGTGTTCGCCCAGTTCGACTTGGGGATCGCGAGCCCGCTGGTGCCGCGGCCGTCCTTGACGTTGGGATCGAACGGCACCTCGGTCTGCACCGCCGCGTTGTAGGCCCGGATGGTGGCGAGCGCGCGTACCGGCGCGACGTCGTCGAGCTTTGCCACCAGCTCCTCCAGGGTGTCGGCCCGCGCCTTGGTGACCCGCTTGATGCGGTACTCGTCGCGCAGCAGATGCAGCACCTTGCCGTCGAACACCTGCCAGGCGAACTGGCCGGGCTGGGACAGGATCACCCGGCCGTACTTGGCATAGGTGTAGTTGCGGAAATCGGCGCCCTCGTCGACGAAGCGCTCGCCCAGCGCATTGATCATGATGCCCCACGGATAGCTGTGCTTCTGGAAATTGTCGCCGACCGAGAGGTCGCCGAACTCCGGGGCGTTGCGGTCCCAACCGACGGCGTGGCAGCCCGACCAGTTGCCGGTCGGCAGCGCGCCGGCGTCGAGCGCCATGCGGATGCCGTCGCCGGTGTTGAAGCGGCTGCCGCGCACCTTGGCGAGATCCCAGCCCGGCCCGAGATAGCGGGTGCGCCATTCGGCGTTGGCCTCGAAGCCGCCGGCCGCCAGCACCACGCATTTGGCCTTGACGTCGCGGCTGCGTCCGCCATGGCGCACCCGCACCCCGGTGACGCCGTCGTCGCCGGCGATCAGCGACAGCCCGCGGGCCTGGTAGGCGACGGTGATGCCGCTGAGCCCGGCGGCCTCGGTCAGCGCCGCCACCAGGCCGGGGCCGCCGCCCCACGCCTCCACGGTGAGCCCGCCCCAGAACGTGATCCGGCCGTCGACCTTGAAGGCCTGACGCCCGTAGATCGGCGCGAACCGCACCCCCTTCTGCCGCATCCAGCGCATGGTCTCGCGGCTGCGCCGCACCAGCAGCTCGGTCAGATCCGGATCGGCCCGGTACTCGGTGATCCGGCCCATGTCGTCGAAGAATTTGTCCTCGGTGTAGCTGCCGAAGTCGGTGTTGCGGATCTCCTCGTCGGTGAGATCCGGCATCAGCGCCTTGAGGTCGTCGACCCCGTCATAGACGCAGCGCATGGCGCCCGCCGTGAACCGGCTGTTGCCGCCGGCCTCCGCCTCCGGCGCACGCTCCAGCACCAGCACCGAGACCCCGTGCTCGGCCGCGGCCAGCGCCGCACAGAACGCCGCGTTGCCGGCGCCGACCACGACCACATCGCAGGATTCCGGCAGCATGCGCGTCGCGCCTCCGTGAAAGCCGGCGTCACCTCTACACCATGCCGGCTGGCGTCCGCCATGTTCCCGCCGCACCCCGAATCGTCGATAGTGCATCGCACGCTGTTCATCAGGCGAGGAGCCCCCGACGATGCCGCTCGATTTCTGCCATCCCAACGCTCCGCACAAGAAGCTGCGGCTCCCCGAATGGTACGTCTCGAGCCTGATGATGGACCGGGCGCTCGACGCCATCGTGCGCCGGGTCAAGAGCTTCGACCGCAACCACGACATCCCGTATCTCGCCGGCTATTCCCGGGACGGCAAGACCATCTACATCGACCGCCACATGCCGAAATTCCTGCGCCATCGCGGCCGCGAGATCGACACCGACCGCTTCCTCATCCTCCACGAGGAGGTGGAGAAGACCCTGATCGATCAGCTCGGGCTGCACTACCTGCACGCCCACCAGATCGCCACCCGCGCCGAGCAGGCCGCGGTGCGCGCCGCCCGCATCGAATGGCGCGTCTACGACCGGTTCATGCAGAAGCACGTCAAGACGATCGGCGACGAGCGCCTGGTCAGGATCCCGCCCGACCTCGACCTCAAGCCCTATCGCGACGAGCACGACACCGACCTGGTGGCACGCATGCAGGCCAACATCGACAAGCAGCTGCTGCCCAAGGGGGTCGATCACGTCAAGGTGCACGCCGCGATCGCCCACATGGAGGGCCACGCGGCCCGCGCCGCGGCGGCACCGAAACCGCGGCGGCGCAAGAAGAAGTGAGCCTTCGCCGGTCCGGCTACACCACCTGGTTCCGCAGCGCCGTCTCGCCGCGCCACAGCCGGCCGAGATTCTCCATCAGCAGATCGATGACGTTGTCCTCGTAGCGCCGGGTCTCGCCGGCGGTGTGCGGGGTGATCAGCACGTTCGGCAGGTCCCACAGCGGCGAGGTCGGCGGCAGCGGCTCCTCGACCGTGCAGTCGAGCGCTGCGCCGGCGATTCGCCCGGCCCGCATCGCGGCGATCAGCGCCGGCTCGTCGATCACCCGGCCGCGCGCCACGTTGACGAGCCAGGCCGACGGCTTCATGGCGGCGAGCGCCCGCTCGCCGATCAGCTTCT
>JBEKZK010000352.1:0-5342 GCA_049509935.1 Xanthobacteraceae bacterium
GCGCGTCACCAGCCGCGAGCCCGGCTACCTGGTCCTGCTCGATTTCGCACCCGACGGATCGGTCACCCAGATCTACCCCAACGAGATGTCGATGCGCACCGCCGCCGGGTCGCGGGCCGATGCCAACCGCATCCAGCCGGAGCGGCCGCTGGTGGTGCCCAACCCCGCCAACCCGTACGAGGGTTTTGCCATCGCGGCCGAGCCGCCGGCCGGCGAGGGCAAGCTGGTGGCCGTGCTCAGCGACCGGCCGATGAAGTGGCTGAAGGTCCCGGCGCGGCCGCGCAGCTTCGAGAGCCGCGCCGAGTCGCTCGGCTTCGTCGCCGAGCTCTCCGCCGCGATGTCCCGCGATCTGGCGCTGGAAGGCGACCGGCCGCGCATGTCGACCGCATCGACGCCGTACACCATCGCCCCCGGCCGGGCGAGCGAGCAGAAAGGTTCAACGCCATGACAATGCGTGCGATTCCCGCCCGGCTCCGCGGCGCCGCCGCTGCCCTGGCCATGCTGGCGATGCTGGCCGCTCCGGCCGACGCCCAGGACGGGCCCAGAGGAGGCGCCACCAGAGGCGCCGCGACCCGGGCCGGCATGGCGGAGGGCGCGGCGACGGCGGAGCGGCTGATGTCGGCCCAAGGCGTCCTGGCGCAGCGCCTGCTCGACAGCCTCGCCGGCCGCAATGCGACCGCCAACATCGTGGTGTCTCCGGCGAGCCTCGCCGGCGCGCTGGCGGCGATCGAGCTCGGCGCCGACGAGCCGCTGCGCCGCAGCCTGCACCAGACCCTGGGATTTAAGAATCCGGGCGCGGCCTCGATCGATTTCGACGCGCTGCGCAAGGCCACCGGCGGGACCGAGGGCGGTCCGCTGTCGAGCGCCAATGCGGTGGTGTTCGATCGCACGACCGCGCCGTTTGCCGCCGCGCTCGAAGCTTTGGACCGCGCCGGCATCCGCGCCACGACCGAGGATTTTGCCAGCCCCGCGACGGTCGCGGCGATCAATGCCTGGGTCAGCGACCGGACGCGGGGAAAAATCCCGACGATCCTCGACGAGCTGCCGCGCGACGCCGGCGTGGTGGCGCGCAATGCGCTCTATTTCAAGGATCGCTGGAAGCAGCCGTTCGCCGCCGCCGAGACCAGGGCGGCGCCGTTTCATCTGGTCGGCGGCCGCAGCGTCGAGGTGCCGCAGATGCGCGCCGCCGACCGCAGGTTCCGCTTCCGTCAGGACAGCCGCTTCGTCGCCGTCGAGCTCGCCTATGCGAGCGCGGGCTATTCGCTGGTCGTCGTGACCACGCGGCGCGATCCGGCCGCCGCGAAGGACTTTACCCGGCTCGGCGGCTGGCTGGCGGGCGAGGGCTTTGCGGAAATCCCCGGCGAGGTCGCGCTGCCGCGCTTCGAGGTCGGCGCCGACCTCGACGTCATGCCGGCGCTCAAGGCGATGGGCCTGCAGCCGCAGAGCCGGCTTCCGGGGTTCAGCCGCAGCCCGCTGCATCTCGCCCGGGCGCAGCAGCGCGTCGAGCTCGCGGTCGACGAGGAGGGCACCGAGGCCGCCGCCGCCACCGCGGTGATCGCGACGCGGTCCGCCGACCCGGAGTTCGTCAGGCTCACCGCCGACAAGCCGTTCGTGTTCGCGCTGCGCGACCAGGCGAGCGGCCTGATCGTGCTGTGCGGCTACATCGGCAATCCGCAGAAGCCCGGCGCGCAGGCGAGCGAGGCCGCGCCCGGCAGGCCGCGGTAGGTGGCGCAGTCGTAGCCCGCATGAAGCGAAGCGCAATCCGGGTGCGGCCGTGCCATTCCGCACGGCCCATGACTGGGACGGGCCGAAGTGTGCTCTTTCGGCAATAAGCTTCCAGAAAAAGGCGCAAGGAGCGGATGAAACTTTACGGCAACATTGTGCCGTAGTAGGTCGTCAACGACGCTTATCGGTCATTTTGGGGCGAATGCGAGCTTGACGGCGGTGATACCCTACACCAACCAGACCACGATCGACGCCATCGGCCTCTTCACCGCTCAGGTCGGCTTCGCCCTGAACAACGTTCTCCTGTACGCGAAGGGCGGCGCTGCGGTCACCGACAACAAATACAGCAGCTTCTTCACTGCAAGCGGTGTCCAGTTCAATCAGGCGAGCGACACCCGTTGGGGCGCGGCTGTGGGAGCGGGAATCGAATACGGCTTTGCACCGAGCTGGTCCGTCGCCGTCGAATACGACCACCTGTTCATGCGCAATCCCAGTGTTGGGTTCCCGGCAACGAACATTGCGGTCACGCGTTCCGACAATATCGATCAGGGCGTGGACGTGGCAACGGTCCGGGTGAACTATCGATTCGGGGGTCCCGTCGTCGCGAGGCACTGATCGAGAAACCGATGAAAGCCGCGTACTTCGAACGATTTGGCGGTCCTGAGGTGCTGCAGTACGGCGATCTGCCGGACCCCGTGGCCGGGCCGGGCGAGGTGGTCGTCGACGTGGTCGCCGCGAGCGTCAATGCCGCCGATACGAAGTTTCGCGCCGGCGACTATGCGCGACCCGGCCAGTCGACATTTCCGTTGATTCCGGGGCGGGATTTTTCCGGCGTCGTCGGCGCTCTCGGCGATGGCGTCGCGGATCTCCATGTCGGCGATGCGGTGTTCGGCGTCTGCGAGGCAGGCCAGGAGGGGGCGTACGCCGAGCAGATCGCCGTCAAGGCGGCGATCATCGCGCGCAAGCCCGACTGGTTGTCCGATGTCGACGCCGCCGGCCTGGCGCTCACCGGCATCACCGCCATCAGCGCCGTCTCGGAAACGCTGAAGCTGCAGCCCGGCGAGACGATCCTGATCCAGGGCGGTGCGGGTGGGGTCGCGAGCTTCGCCATTCAGCTTGCCAAGCATATCGGCGCCCGCGTGATCACCACGGCGAGCGCCGCCAACCGCGACTATGTGCGCGACCTCGGAGCCGACGACATCATCGACTACAACGCGCAGGACTTCCGGGTCGTGACCGGTTGCGACGCCGTTCTCGATACCGTCGGAGGCGACGTGGCGCAAAAATCCTTCGCGGTGCTCAGACCCGGCGGGCGCGCCGCCTTCATTGCCTCGGGCGCTCAGGCGCCGAAGCCCGATCGCGACGACGTGATGTCGCTGCGGCCCGCCGTCAAACGCTCGCGCCGGCAGCTCGAGGTCGTTGCCGAGCTGTTCCGCGCCAAGGCCATACGCTCTCCCGCGATCAGGCTCTATCGCCTGTCGGAAGCCGCCGACGCCCATCGCTTGAGCGAGTCGCGCCATTTGCGCGGCAAGCTGGTCTTCCAGGTGCGGTGAAGCGGAAAGCCTCATGAAGATCGCCGAGGTCAGGACCCATGTGCTGGAGGCCAGCCTCGAGGAGCCGTTCGCGTGGAGCTTCAACGCGACGGACGTTCGCGCGTCGTGCCTCGTCGAGATCGTCGCCGAGGACGGCACCACCGGCTGGGGCGAGTGCTTCGGCCCGGCGCGTCCGAACGCCGCCGTCGTCGCGGCCATGCGCGGCCATCTGATCGGCAGGGATCCGCTGGCGACCGAGCTCATCTGGCAGCACCTCTACAATCAGTTTCGCGATCAGGGGCAGAAGGGTCTCGTGGTCACGGCGCTGTCGGGGATCGACATTGCGCTGTGGGACCTCAAGGGCCACCGTTTCGCGGCGCCGGTCCACGTGCTGATGGGCGGACCGCTGCGCCGCGAAGTCGCGGCCTATGCCACCGGCACCTATCGTCGGCGCTCCGGCGACCCGCTGGACTACGTCGTCGAGGAGGTCCGCGGCTACGTGCGCGAAGGTTTTTCCGCCGTGAAGGTCAAGATCGGATTCGGCGTCGACGAGGACGCGCGGCTGATCGCTGCGGTGCGCGAGGAGATCGGCCCGGACATCGGCCTGATGCTCGACGCCAACCACGGCTTCGATGCGATCGAGGCGATCGCGCTCGGCCGCCGCGTGGCGCCGCTGGCGGTCGGCTGGCTCGAGGAGCCGGTGGTGCCGGACGATCTCGACAGCTACGTCGAGGTGCGCCGCGGGCAGCCCATCCCGGTCGCGGGCGGGGAATGCGAGTTCACCCGCTGGGGCTTCCGCGAGGTGCTGACGCGGCGGGCGATGGACATCATCCAGCCCGATACCTGCGCGGCCGGCGGGCTCTCGGAATGCAAGAAGATTGCCGACATGGCGACCGCGTTCGGCGTGCGCTATGTGCCGCACGTCTGGGGATGCGGCATCGGGCTCGCCGCGGCGCTGCAGCTGCTGGCCGTCCTGCCGCACTCGCCGCCCCGGCATACGCCGGTCGAGCCGATCCTGGAGCTCGACCGCTCGGAGCATCCGTTCCGTCAGGCGGTGCTGCAGCGGCCGCTGGAGCATGCGCACGGCATCGTGCGCGTTCCGCAAGGGCCCGGGCTCGGCATCGAGGTCGACCGCGGCGCGATCGCGCGTTTCACCGCGACGGAATAGGCCAGTAGGGATGCGGGACGATGAAGACCGCAGGCAGGCGCGCTGGATCTGGCCTTGCGGCGGCCTGTTTGCTGGTTGGATGGGGGACTGTCGCCGTGGTGGCGCCAAAGCCCGCGATCGCCGCCCCGCAAGACACCCCGCCGGCGCCTGCCTCGCAAGATGCGGACCCGCGGGAAGGTTCGGACTACAACGGTCAGGATCTCACCCGTCCGCAGCGCAGCTTCGAAACGCGGTTTGAGTTTCAGACATCGGAGGGAAGCACCAGTCGAACAGACCGCGACACGATGCTCCTGAGATACAATTCGAGGATCGACCTCGCCGCCGGATGGAAGCTCGGCCTCCTGGCCCAGGTTCCGCTCGTCGACAGGACGACGACGATTTTCGACTCGCAAAGCTCCGACACCGCCGCGGGAGTGGGCGATTCCACCTTTCAGGCCGTCCTGTCCCACGCCATCGATCGGAATTGGGCCTTCGGTTTCGGCGCCCGCCTCGTGGCACCCACCGCCGAGGACGCACTGGGAAGCGGCAAGTGGCAGATCATGCCGGGATTCGGTGTGCGCTATTCGTTTCTCGACCTCGGACCGGACACCTATTTCGTGCCCGCCGTCCGCTACGCGCTGAGCTTTGCCGGCGACCCCGGCCGACGGACCATCAGCGAGCCGCAGCTCGCGCCGACCCTGAATGTCGGTCTGCCGGATCGCTGGTTCGTCACCTTCTATCCGAGCTACGATATCCGCATCAACTACGGCGATCCGGTTTCGGGGCAGACCGGCCGCCTGTTTCTTCCATTCGAGGTCGCGGTCGGGCGGAAACTCACCAACGACCTGACGATGTCGATCGAAGCAAGCGTGCCGCTGATCTCGGACTACCCGGTCTACAATGTCAAGACCGAGCTGCGGATCGTCATGCGATTCTGA
>JBEKZK010000353.1:0-5338 GCA_049509935.1 Xanthobacteraceae bacterium
TCGCTCCATCCGGGCTACGATAGCCAGCAGGACATCAGAACATGACAAAGGTCGGATTCATCGGGACCGGCACCATGGGGCTGCCGATGCTGGGCAATCTCCTGAAGAAGGGATTTTCGGCGGTCGCCTACGACGCGGTCCAAGGCTCGCTGGACAGTGCGGTGAAGATCGGTGCGGCACCGGCGGGCTCGCCGGCGGAGGTCGCGGCGGCGAGCGATCTCGTCGTCACCATGCTGCCGTCGGCCGCGAACGTGGAGGCGGTCTATCTGGGCGCCGAGGGTGTGATCGCGGGCGCGGGGGCCAATCGCCTGTGCGTCGACATGTCGACGATCGATCCCGGCACCTCGCGGCGGGTCGCCGATCGACTGCGGAACCGGGCGATCCGCTTCATCGATGCGCCGGTCTCGGGCGCCGTCGCGCGCGCCGCCGACGGCACGCTGACCATCATGGTGGGCGGTGCGGCGGCCGACCTCGAGGAGGCGCGGCCGGCGCTCGCCGCCATGGGGGCGAACATCATCCATGTCGGCGCGGTCGGCGCCGGCGAGGTGGCGAAGCTGTGCAACAACCTGATCGCCGGCGTCGCAATCGCGGCGGTGAGCGAAGCCTTTCGCATCGGCGAGGCCTACGGGGTCGACCTCGCGATCCTGACCGAGGTGATCGCCAAATCCTCGGGTGCGACCTGGGTGATGCAGCACGGCCACCCGGTCCCCGGCATCAATCCCAACACCGCATCGAGCCGCGGCTACGCACCGGGCTTCATGACCGACCTGATGGCCAAGGACATGGGGCTTGCCGTCAACGCGGCGCGGGAAAAGCGCGTGCCCGTGGTGACGGCGTCGGCGGCCCAGCAGCTCTACCGGCTCGCCTCGTCGAACGGCTTCGCGCGCCAGGACTGCTCGTCGGTCTATCAGTTCATCAAGCCGTCGAGCGGCGACGCGCCGGTATAGGTGACAACTCGAGGGCGTTCACGCCCGTGCTCGAGCGTTTGAAGGCATCGATTTACCCCGGTCGTCATCGCCCGCTTCAAGGGGGCGACCCAGTAGCCGATGCCGACGGGCGTCGCATTCGGCTCGTCGACCTCGATCGTGGGTGAATACTGGGTGGCCCGCTTGAAGCGGGCCATGACCACCTGTTGAGAGTCGGAGATATCTTCACACGCTGCTTCGCGGCCACTCAGCCCTGCGCAATCCTGGCGCGGCGGTGCCGCATCGCATGTCCGTTCCCGGATTTCATCCGGGCTACGTTGACAGCTCCCCCCCGCGCGCCTCGCGGCCGATCGTGGCGAGACCCGCGAGCGCGTAGTCGATCAGATGGCGCGCGAGCGCGGCCGCGTGGTCGCGGCCGAGATGGAGCTGGGGAAACGCACGCCTGAGCATGCGGCGGTCGGCGACCAGCAGCATGCTGCACGGCGCCACCAGGGTGAGACAGCCGCGCGCCACCGCCGGATGGTCGTCGGGCAGGCCCATGAGCTCGCCGACGATCCCCTTGAGGATGCGCAGCTTGGGGACGCCCTGCTGCTCGATCAGCCGGTCGATGACCGACGACGGGGCGAGGAGCTCGCGCGCGAGCACCCGCAGCACCCAGGAATGGGAGATCGGGCCGGTCAGCAGATCCACGGCGAGCCCGATGATGGTCTCGAGCTTGGCCCGGGCATCGGGCTTGTCGGCAACCGCGGCGGTCAGCTTCTCCAGGGTGATCAGCCGGCCATGGGCCTCCTCGATCACCGCCGCATAGAGGCCTTCGGTGCCGCCGAAATAGTAGTTGATCGCCGCCGCATTGGCGCCGGCGCGCTCGCAGATCTCCCGTCCGGTGGCGCGGTCGAAGCCCTTCTCGGCGAACACCTGGCCGGCGGCCTCGAGCAGCGCCGCGCGGGTGTCCGGCCGCTCGGCGTCGCGCCGCCGCGCTGTGACGCGGCGCCGGCCGCCGGGCCGGCTGGTGGTCTGCATCGTCATCGCTCGAGCATAGCGCCGGTGCGCCGCAAAATCAAATTGCAAATTAAAATTTAAATTTGACCCGGGAAGCGGGCGCCGCTATGCTGGCGCCGACCCGAGGTGACGCATGAAGCGCCGAGCCATCATTGTCGCGCTGCTGGTCGTGGCCGCCCTCGCGGGCGGCGGCTGGTGGCTGACGCGTCGCGGCGCCACGACCGCCGAGCTCACCCTGAACGGCAACGTCGATCTCCGCCAGGTGGCGCTCGCCTTCAACGGCAACGACCGGATCGCCGAGGTCCTGGTGCAGGAGGGCGACCGCGTCGGCAAGGGCGAGGTCCTGGCGCGGCTCGACACCTCCCGGCTGGCCCCCCAGGTCGCCCAGGCCGAAGCCCAGGTGGCGGCGCAGCGCGCCGTGGTGGAGCGGCTGCACAACGGCAGCCGCCCCGAGGAGGTCGCGCAGGCGCGGGCCAATCTGGAATCCGCCAAGGCCGATGCGCTCAACGCCAAGAAGCAATACGAGCGCAAGCAGTCCCTGCTCGACAAGAACGCCGGCAGCCAGATGGACGCCGACAGCGCCAAGGCGGTGGCCGACGTCGCCGTGGCCCGCGTCGAGGTCAACCAGAAGGCGCTCGACCTTGCGGTCGTCGGGCCGCGCCAGGAGGACATCGCGCAGGCCGAGGCGATGCTGCGCAGCAACGAGGCGCAGCTCGCGTTCCTGCGCCAGCAGCTCGCCGACGCCGAGCTCAGGGCGCCGGTCGACGGCGTGGTGCGCTCGCGCCTGATGGAACCGGGCGAGATGGCCTCGCCGCTGCGGCCGGTGTACTCGCTCGCCATCGTCGATCCGAAATGGGTTCGCGCCTACGTGTCCGAGCCCGACCTCGGCAAGGTCCGCACCGGCATGCAGACATTCGTCGCGGTGGACAGCTTTCCGGGCCGGCGCTTCGACGGCTGGGTCGGCTTCGTCTCGCCGGTCGCCGAGTTCACGCCGAAGACGGTGGAGACCACCGAGCTGCGCACCAGTCTGGTCTACGAGGTCCGGGTCTTCGTCAAGGACCCGCAGAACAGCCTGCCGCTCGGCATGCCGGCGACCGTGCATCTGCGGACCGGCGGCGACGGCGGGCAGCAGGTGACGGAGGGCAAATAGGTGCCCTCCGCGACCCCGCCGATCATCGGCCGCAATATCGACAAGCGCTTCCGCCGGCAGACCGGCGAGGTCGTCCGCGCCCTCGACGGCGTGTCGCTCGATGCCGCTCACGGGACGCTGACCGCGCTGGTCGGCCCCGATGGCGCCGGCAAGACCACATTGATCCGGCTGATCGCCGGCCTGATGACACCCGATGCCGGCACGCTCGAGGTGGTCGGCATCGATGTGGTGGCCGATCCCCAGGCGGTGCAGGACCGCATCGGCTACATGCCCCAGCGGTTCGGGCTCTACGAGGATCTGAGCGTCCGCGAGAACCTCGATCTCTATGCGGATCTGCACGGCATCTCGCCGGCCGAGCGGGCGCAGCGATATCCCAGGCTCATGGAGATGACGGCGCTCGGTCCATTCACGGCGCGCCTCGCCGGCCGGCTGTCGGGCGGCATGAAGCAGAAGCTCGGGCTCGCCTGCACGCTGGTGCGCTCGCCCGAGCTGCTGCTCCTCGACGAGCCGACGGTCGGCGTCGACCCGCTGTCGCGGCGCGAGCTGTGGGAGATCATTCTTCGCCTCGTCCACGACGAAGGCCTGACCGTGCTGCTGAGCACGTCCTATCTGGACGAGGCCGAGCACTGCGGCCACGTGGTGGTCCTGCATGGCGGAAAAGTGCTGGCGCAAGGGCCGCCCGCCGAGGTCACGGCGCGCGCGGCCGGCCGCACCTTCATCGCGACGCCACCGGCGGGACGCAGCGCGCGCGGCCTGCAGGCGCGCCTGCTCGACGATCCGCACGTGGTCGACGCGGTGCCGCAGGCCGGCCGCGTGCGCTTGGTGCGCACGACCGGCGCCGACCTCGACGCCGACGCGGGCGTGCTTGCCGGCGCCGTCGTGGCGAAGGCCGAGCCGCGGTTCGAGGACGGCTTCATGGTGCTGTTTCGGCAGACCGTGGATCAACCGCAGGCCGCTGCGATGACGTTCGACCGGCCGGGCGCGACCGGGGCCGACGAGGTGGTCGTCGCGGTCCGCGATCTGGTGCGCCGGTTCGGCGCGTTCACGGCCGTCGACCATGTCGGCTTCGAGGTGCGGCGCGGCGAGATCTTCGGCCTGCTGGGGCCGAACGGCGCCGGCAAGACGACGACGTTCCGCATGCTGTGCGGGCTGCTGCCGGCGACCGGCGGGACGCTGCGGGTAGCCGGCGCGGATCTGCGCACCGCCGGCGCCGGAGCGCGCCAGCGGATCGGCTACGTGGCGCAGAAGTTCTCGCTCTACGGCCAGCTGTCGGTCGCCGAGAACCTCGACTTCTTCGCCAGCGCCTATGGATTGCGCGGAGCCCGCAAGCGCGAGCGCATCGCCTGGGCGATGACGCAGTTCGAGCTCACCGCGCTCGCCCGCCTGCCGAGCGGGCAACTGCCCGGCGGCTACAAACAGCGGCTCGCCATGGCGGCGGCGCTGCTGCACCGGCCCGACATCCTGTTTCTCGACGAGCCGACCAGCGGCGCCGACCCGCTGGCGCGGCGCGAGTTCTGGCGGCGGATCACGGCGCTCGCGGACGCCGGCGTCACCGTCATCGTCACCACGCATTTCATGGAGGAAGCCGAATACTGCGACCGCATCGTCATCCTCGATGCCGGCAGGGTGCTGGCGCAGGGCACCCCGGCAGACATCCGCGCCCGCGGCCACGCCGAGCCGGGCCGTGACCCGACCATGGAGGACGCGTTCATCGCCATCGTCGAGGAGGCGCGCGCCGCGCCGCAGGCAGCCGCATGAGCATTTCAGGTGGCTCCGCACGCCGGGGGGCGCTACCCGCCAAGCTCCGGCGCATCCTCGCGCTGATGCGCAAGGAGAGCTTCCAGCTGGTGCGCGATCCGAGCAGCATCGCGATCGGCATCGTGATGCCGGTCTTGCTCGTCCTGCTGTTCGGTTTCGGCCTGTCGCTCGACGTCAAGGACGTGCCGCTCGCAGTGGTGCTGGAGGACTCCTCGCCCGAGGCGCGCGAGCTCGCCGCCGCCTTCCAGCTCTCCGGCTACTTCAAGCCCCGGCTGGTGCCGGCGATGGCGGACGCGCAGGCGCTGATGCTGACGCGCGACGTCGACGGGATCGTGCGCATCCGTCCGGACTTCTCCCGCCACGTCGCGATCGGCGATGCCCAGGTGCAGCTGCTGGTGCACGGCACCGACGCCAACACGGCGCGCATCATCGAGGCCTACGTGCAGGGCGCCGTCAACCAGTGGGGGGCGCGGCGCAACGCCGAGGGAGCGGCGGTCCCGGGCCC
>JBEKZK010000354.1:0-5333 GCA_049509935.1 Xanthobacteraceae bacterium
GCAAGCTGACCGACGACGACCTCAACGTGATCAACGGACGCCGCGATCAGCTCGAGGGCAAGCTGCAGGCGCGCTACGGCTACGCCCAGGATCAGATCCGCAAGGACGTCGACGATTGGTACAATTCGATGCGTTGGTGAGGCGGGCGGTCACGGCGCCAGAGCGCTTTTCCGAAGCCCGCTGGCGATCAGTGGAGCGGCGGCGGAACAATGCCGCCGCGGCCACGTTTGGCCAGCACCCGAGTGAAGAAAATCGGACAACGAAGGAGGACATCCAAATGAACCAAATGAACCAAATGAACCAAATGAAGAGGATATTGCTGGCGGCGACCGCGGTGACGGCGCTCGTCGTCGGAGGCAACCTGGCGTCCGCGCAGACCGGCCACTCCGAGCACATGGGCCAGAGCCCCACGCCGGGCGCCGAGCGCGGCGCCGTTCAGGAGCACCGCGGTGCCGAGCCGGGCGCGATGAACGGCCAGGTCGAGACGAAGGCCCCGACCGGCAACGGCGCCGAGCATCAGCGCGCCGCGCAATCGCCGAAGGGCGAGCGAACGGGAGAAACCCGCGAGCCGGCTGGTCGCGAGGGCGAGCGCGCCGGGGAAACCCGCGAGCAGAAGAGCACCGGCGCCAAGACGCCGAAGCAGAACGAGCATGTTGGCCAGGGCCGCGCGCAGACCGGGCAGGCGCCCGGGCGCGAGCGCGACGAGAAAATGGGCGAAGGCCGCGAGCATGATGGGCGCATGGGCGAGAGCCGTGAGCACGGTGATCGCGCCGTGCAGCTGAGCCCGGAGCAGCGCACGCGGGTCCGCGATACCATCGTCCGCGAGCATGACCATCGCATCGACCACGCGGATTTCGCCCTGTCGGTCGGAACCCGGATTCCGCGGAGCGAGCGCGTCTACGAGCTGCCGCCCGACCTCATCTCGATCGTGCCGGAATATCGCGGCTTCAAGTACATCCTCGTCCGCGACGAGCTGGTGATCCTCGATCCGGTGACCCTCGAGATTGTGGCGGTGATCCCGGTCTGAGCCCATCGGCTCTGCCGATCCGACGTGAAACGAGGCCCCGCGCCCCGCGCGGGGCCTCGTCATATCGGGAGCAGACGCACGCGTCGTGGCCGGGCTCGCCCCGGCCATCGCGTGTCTGCCGGAAGCCCGCGCGCCGGCGCCCGTCTGATCCGCCGTCCCGATGTCCGCACCATCTGACCAGAAAGCCGCCGCGGTTCGGGCGGCCGCCGGTGCGGACGGATCCGCCGGGCCCCGTGGCCGCCCCGATTGTGTTTGTGTCCGGCGGCGGATTTCGGTGGGACGGAAAGCGGTCTTCCGTTGGGCGCGCCGCGAGCAACAAGCTCCGCCGCCATGACCCATGTCGAAATCGAGGCGGATCAAGTTCAATTCGGCAGCATGCGGGATCAGCTCCTGGTCGCGCCCGACCGCGCCCGAGAGGAACCTCGGCGTTTCGACTTGGATCGACGCTCGATCCGTCACGCGACGCGCTGCTTCATTTGGCCGCCCGGCGATGCGGTCCGTTGCGTCTCTCGGTCACGATTGCCCACGCGGCCGGTGATCGCCGTGTGGCGGCACCGCGTCGCTGGCCATGGCATCGCCGCATTGTGAAGGCGCCGACCGACGCCGCTGCCGGCGCATCGGGCGGTTCCGGCGCCCGCTGATCGACCGGCGTTCGGCTGCCGCCGATTTGACGCATTTTGCCCGGTGTGCCGCCGCACACTCTCCGCAAAATGTTCCAGCAAACAACACCGGGACGCCGCGCATGCGTTCGCAACCGGTCACTTCCCATCATGATGGTTCATTATTTGTTGCAAAGTATGTCCGATCACCAGTCCAACTGGCGCACGCGCGGAGCCGCATCCCGGCGATGTAAATCAAATAGTTGATTGACGCGACAAGTTGTCCGACATACCGTGATGCCGTATTGGGGCCATGTGTACAGCATACCGGAGGCGGAGATGATGCTCGCGACGTTTGCGGGGGCCGAGGGGAGAGCGTTGCCGGGCTATGTCGATCCGGACTGTGAGATGATCGTCGATCTGCAGGGTCAGCATCGCGCGTCGTTCGGCACGTCCAACATCGCCTTCGAGTCGATGCAGGGGCTGATCGAGGGCGGCGAGCGGGTGCTGGATCTGGTGCTGCGCACCGTCGGCGCCGGCAGCCCGGAGGATGCCGTCACCCATCCGCTGAGCGCGGTGCGCCTGCTGCCGCCGGTCCCGGTGCCGCGGCAGATCCGCGGCTTCTCGATGTGCGCGCCGTCGTCGTGCGCGCCGACCGACCAGCGCGGCTCCGCCGAGGCGGCGACATCGTCGCGCGAGCGTCCGCACTTCCACCTTGCCAACCGGTTCAATGTGGTCGGCCCCGACGCCGACGTCGAATGGCCGACATATGCGGGCGGGCTGCTCGATTGTGCGCTCAAGATCGGCATGGTTCTCGGCAAGGGCGGGAGGAACATCGCCCCGGAGCGCGCGCGCCGACACATCTTCGGCTACACCATCTTCAACGGCTTCTCGGCGCGCGAGGAGCGGTGCGGTGGCGCCGACGCCAGATCCGGCGCCGCCAAAGGCAAGAGCTTCGACACCGCCAACGTCATCGGCCCGTGGATCGTGACCGCGGACGAGATCCCCGACGTTCGGTCCTTGCAGGCGACGGTGCGGGTCAACGGCGAGGTCCGCTCGCGCGGCTCCACGGCCGGGATGCGGCACAGCTTCGAGGACATGATCGCCCTTGCGTCCCGCGACGAGACGCTGCACGCCGGCGAGTTCTTCGCCTCGGGGGTGATCGGCGAAGCCGGCGGCATGGAGGTCGATCGCTGGCTGCGGCCCGAGGACGTGATCGAGCTCGAGGTGAGCGGAATAGGCGTGCTGCGCAATCGCGTCGTGATGCACCGGCGCATGAGCGCCTGACTGATTCCCGCTTGTAGGGTGGGCAAAGGCGCTCTTCGCGCCGTGCCCACCGGCAGCGGCTGAGGGTGGGCACGCTTCGCCATAGCCCGCGAAGACGGGCGTAACGCCCTTGAGGCCCACCCTATAAAAAACCGGGCGATTCCACCCGCCCGCAACATGCACTAGTGTGCACCGATTCCGAAGTTCGCATCACTTGGCGACACCCTCTGGTGCGAACTTCGGAATTCAAAGGTGCACTAGCAAGTCTATGATTCTAGTGCGGCTTTTGGGATTTGAAGTTCCTATGACGAGCGCGCCGCACATCTGATAGGAACTTCAAATCCGCCGCACTAGCCTGCCCGTCCGATCGACGGAGCCGCAGATGGCAGCAGACAGGCTCGCGCGCGTGCGCACCGCCACGCTGGAGATCGTGTGCGAGGACAGCGGTCCGCGTGACGGGCCGCCGGTGCTGCTGATGCACGGTTTTCCCTACGATCCGCGCGCCTATGACGACGTGGTGGCGGGTCTGGTCGCGGCCGGCTGCCGGGCGATCGTGCCCTGTCTGCGCGGGTTCGGGCCGACCCGGTTCCTGTCGCCGGACACACCGCGGTCCGGTCAGCAGGCGGTGCTCGGCAGCGATCTCAGGGATCTGATGGACGCGCTCGATCTGCCGAGCGCCGCGCTGGTCGGCTACGACTGGGGCGGCCGCGCCTGCTGCATCGTGGCGGCGCTGTGGCCCGAGCGCGTGCGCTGCCTGGTCTCGGCGTGCGGCTACAACATCCAGGACATCGCCGGGTCGGTGCGCCCGCAGCCGCCGGAGCAGGAGCACCGCTACTGGTACCAGTACTATTTCCACACCGAGCGCGGCCGCGCCGGCCTTTCCGCCAACCGGCGCGAGCTGTGCCGGCTGCTGTGGCGCCTGTGGTCCCCCAACTGGACCTTCGACGCCGCGACCTTCGAGCGCAGCGCCGCGTCGTTCGACAACCCGGACTTCGTCGACGTGGTGATCCAGTCGTACCGGCACCGCTACGGCTACGCCCCGGGCGATCCCGCCGCGGAGGCGATCGAGCGCCGGCTGGCGCTGCTGCCGCCGATCGGCGTGCCGACGGTGGTGCTGCACGGGGAGGGCGACGGCGTCATGCCGGCCGAGATGTCGCGCGGGCACGCCCGCTTCTTCACCGGCCCCTATCGGTACAAGACGGTCCCGCTGGCCGGCCACAACCTGCCGCAGGAGGCCCCCGCCGCCGTGACCGCGGCGGTGCTCGATCTGCTGTCCGGCCGCATCGGTTGATGTCGTCGAACGATGCGCCGCGCGCCGGCCTCGCCGCATCGTTTCCTCTCCCCAGCGGGGGCCAGCAGGGTGAGGGACAGGGTGAGGGGGCTACGCAGCACCGAGTATGCGTCGGCCCTTCACCCCGCTATATACTCCCGCTTCCCATCCTTTCCCAGCCAACACCCGGATCCCCATCGATGATCAAGCTGAGCGCCGCCGCCCTGGAGAATTTCGTCAGCAGCATCTTCCACGCCGCCGGCTGCTCGGCCGAGGAGGGCGCACGCGTGGCCCGGCACCTCGTCTCCGCCAACCTGACCGGCCACGACAGCCACGGCGTCATCCGCGTCCCGCGCTACGTGCAGATGGCGAAGGACGGCGCCGTCTATCCGGATCGCACGGTCGCGGTCGTGGTCGACACCCCGGTGCTGGCGGTGGTCGACGGGCAATACGGTTTCGGCCAGACGGTGGCGACCCAGGCGGTGCGGATCGGCATCGACAAGTGCCTGGCGATGGGGCTCTCGGCGGTCGCCCTGCGCAATGCCGGCCACATCGGCCGGGTCGGCGACTGGGCCGAGATGGCGGCCGAGGCCGGCCTCGTGTCGGTGCATTTCGTCAACGCGGTGGGCAGCCTGCTGGTCGCCCCGTTCGGCGGCGTCGAGCGGATCTTTTCGACCGCGCCCTACGCGATCGGCATCCCGCGGCCCGATGCGCCACCGCTCATCCTCGACTTTGCGACCTCGGTGGTGGCCGAAGGCAAGGTTCTGGTCGCCAGCCGCGGCGGCAAGAAGCTTCCCGCCAACGCGCTGGTCGGGCCCGACGGCCGCGAGAGCGACGACCCGCATCTGCTCTACGGCGACTATTCGGAGGGCGGCGACCGCAATCACCAGGGCGGCCCCGGCGCCATCCGCGCCTTCGGCGACCACAAGGGCTCGGGCCTCGCCTTCATGTGCGAATTGCTCGGCGGAGCCTTGACCGGCACCGGCGCCACCAAGGCCGACCGCCGCTTCGCCAACGGCATGCTATCGATCTACCTCGATCCCAAAAGCCTCGACGCCGGCCACATGTTCTCCGGCGAGGTCGCCCGCTACATGGATTTCGTCAAGTCGTCCAAACGGATCAAGGCGGATTCCGAGATCCTGCTGCCGGGCGAGCCGGAGCTCCGCACCAA
>JBEKZK010000355.1:0-6804 GCA_049509935.1 Xanthobacteraceae bacterium
AACGACGCCTGCGCAAGATCGGCGAGGAGCGCTATCACAATCTCCATCCGTTCCACAAAATGCTGCACGGCGGGAAGATGAACTTCGGCCAGGTGCAGGCGTGGGCGCTCAATCGCTACTGCTACCAGGCCGCGATTCCGCGCAAGGACGCCGCGCTGATGGCCAGGCTCGATGATCGCGAGCTGCGGCGCGAATGGATCCACCGCATCCACGACCATGACGGCTTCGGCGCCGACGCCGGCGGCATCGAGCGCTGGTTCAGGCTGACCGATGGTCTGCAGCTCGATCGCGCCTACGTCGCCTCGCAGGCCGGCGCGCTGCCGGCGACCAGGTTCGCCTGCGAGGCCTACGTGCGCTTCGTCTACGAGCGCTCCAACCTCGAGCCCATTGCCTCGTCGCTGACCGAGCTGTTTGCCCCGGCGATCCACGCCGAGCGGATCGCCGGGATGCTGGAGAACTACGATTTCATCAGCGACGACCTGGTGGCCTATTTCCGCAAACGCCTCGACCAGGCGCCGCGCGACTGCAGCTTCGCGCTCGCCTACTCAGTCTCAGAGCACCGCCAGGGCTTGCTCCAGATCGTCGATCAGGTCCGCGGCGTCCTCGATGCCGACCGACAGCCGCACCAGGTTGGGCGTGATGCCGAGCGCCGCGCGGCGTTCCGGCGGCACCGAGCCGTGGCTCATCGTTGTCGGATGGCCGACCAGGCTTTCGATCCCGCCGAGGCTCTCGGCCAGGGCGAACAGCTCGAAGCGCTCGAGCACCGCGACCGTCTGCGCCTCGGTTCCGTTGATGAAGACCGACACCATGCCGCCGCCATTGCGCATCTGTCGCAGCGCCAGCGCGTGCTGCGGATGGCTCGGCAGCCCGGGATAGATGACGCGCTCGATTTTCGGGTGCGACTCGAGCCAGGTCGCGATCGCCAGCGCGTTGGCGGCGTGACGCTCGATGCGCAACGGCAGCGTCTTGATGCCGCGCAGCCCGAGAAAGCTGGAGAACGGGTCGAGGATGGCGCCGGTCGCGTTCTGCAGAAAGGAAAGCCGCGCCGCGAGCTCGGGGTCGTCGCCGACCACCACCGCTCCGCCGATGATGTCGGAGTGGCCGCCGATGTATTTGGTCACCGAGTGGACCACGAGATCGATGCCGTGGTCGAACGGCCGCTGGACCGCCGGCGAGGCGAAGGTGTTGTCCACCACCGTCAGGATGCGGCGGCGCCGGGCGATCGTCGCGATCGCCGCGAGGTCGGCCAGTCCGAGCAATGGGGTTCCCGGGGTCTCCAGCCAGATGAGCGCGGTGCGCGCCGTTACGGCGGCGTCCACGGCGTCGGCGTTGCCGCTGTCGACGTGGGTGACCGAGAGGTTGGCCGAGCGGCCGCGCACGCGGTGGAACAACCGCCAGCTGCCGCCATAGACGTCGTCGGAGGCGACGACGTGGCTCCCGTGCTCGAGCAGGTCGAGGACGGTTGCCTCGGCGCCGGATGCGAAGGCGAAGCCGGCGATCCCGCCCTCGGCGTCCGCCAGCGCCGCCTCGAAGGCCGCGCGCGTCGGGTTCTGCGTCCGGGCATATTCGAACCCCTGGTGCACTCCCGGCGAGGACTGCACGAACGTGGAGGTCGCGTAGATCGGCGGAACCACGGCGCCGGTCGACGGGTCGACCTTTTGCCCGCCATGGATGGCGCGCGTGCCGGGGCCGTGAACGCGATTGGACCTGCCCATCTTCAATCGACCTTGCGGCGCAGGTGATTGACCAGATCGATGCGGGTGATCAGGCCGAGAAATCGTGCGCCGTCGACGACGATGACCACGTGGCCACGGTCGAACACCGGCAGCAGGTCGCTCAGCGCCGCCGCGGCCGGGACGGTCTCGACGCGGGTGCTCATGCCGTGGCGCACCGGATCGGTAAAGCGCGACGGGTCGTCGAACACCGCCACCAGGATATCGGACTCGTCGATCACCCCCACGACGCGGTCGTCCTCGAGCACGGGAAGCTGCGATACGTCATAGAGCTTCATGCGCGCGTAGGCGGTGTTGAGCGTATCGTCGGGGCGCACCGTCACCGCGGCACCCTCGTCGTGGCGCCGGGAAATGACGTCGCGGAGGTCGCCATGCTGGGGCCGGGTGACGAAGCCCTGGTCGGCCAGCCAGTAGTCGTTGAACATCTTCGACAGATATTTGTTGCCGCTGTCCGGGATCAGCGTGACGACCCGCTTCGGCTGGCGCTGCTCGGCGCAGTAGCGCAGCGCCGCGGCCAGCAGCGTGCCGGAGGACGAGCCCGCCAGGATTCCCTCCCGCCGCAGCAGCTCGCGGCCGACCCGGAAGGACTCGCGGTCGGGGATCGAATAGCCGCGGCGCACGCGCGAGAGGTCGGCATTGGGCGGCACGAAATCCTCCCCGATCCCCTCCACCAGCCAGCTTCCCGGCTCCCGCGGACTACGACCCTCGACCACATCGACGAGAATCGAGCCCTCCGGGTCGGCGAGCACCATCTCGGTCCGCGGCGAGACGCGGGCGAAGAAGCGGCTCAATCCGGTCAGCGTTCCGCCGGAGCCGACGCCACAGACGACGGCGTCGACATCGTGATCCATCTGCTCCCAGATCTCCGGCGCGGTGCCGGTCTCGTGCGCCAGCGGGTTGGCCGGGTTGGCGAACTGGTTGACGAAGACGGCGCCAGTGTCGGTCGCGATGCGCTGGGCGAGGTCCTGGTAGTAGTCCGGGTGGCCCTTGCCGACGTCGGAGCGCGTCATCACGATCTCGGCGCCCATGGATTTGAGATGAAATATCTTCTCCCGGCTCATCTTGTCCGGGATCACCAGGATCAGCCGGTAGCCCTTGAGCGCCGCCACCAGGGCGAGCCCCAGGCCGGTATTGCCCGCGGTTGCCTCCACCAGCGTGCCGCCCGGGCCGAGCCGTCCGTCGCGCTCGAAGGCGGTGATCATCGACAGGGCAGGGCGGTCCTTGATCGAGCCGCCGGGGTTCTGGCTTTCCAGCTTGACGAACAGCCGGCACGGCCCGCGATCGAGGCGGGTGATCTCAACCAGCGGCGTGTTGCCGATCAGCCGCAGCAGGCCGTGCGCGGCATTGGGCTCAGGTGAAAGTGCTGCGCGTTCGGAGCGCTTCTCGATTGTCTCGACCATGAGACGCCAACGGTCGACTGGGACAGGCGCGCCGGATCTGTCGGACGACAACGGGCGCGGCGCGTGCCTGCCAGCCGATGTCGGGCCCGTTCCGGAGGTCATGATCTGACGCTCTCCCGCATAAGTTGAGTAACTCGATAGATTTTATATATTTAATTCGTGCGACGAGCAACCCCCATGCTTGCCAGGCGAACCGGGCCGTTCGGACCGAGCACGGTTGCCGAAGAAGACACGTCGTCTTGCTCGGAACCGTGCCGGCTCGTCTTGCCGGGCAAGGGTCCGCGTGGCATTGCTCCGCCCGCCAGCAGCGGTACCAATGCGAGACGCGTTCGCGAAAGCGCAGGGGACATCATGAGCGAACGCCGGCGCCGCATGCATCTCGCCGGTTTCCTGATCGCCGGTCCGGTGGCCCACGGCCACGCGCTGTGGCGCAATCCGGCGCATGCCGTGCCGTTCCTGTCGACCGACTATTACGTCGAGATCGCGCAGATCCTCGAGCGCGGGCGGTTCGATCTCATCTTCTTCGCCGATCGGCTGGCCATTGCCGACCGTTTCGGCGGCGACAAGTCGGTCGGAATCCGTCACGGCGACCAGGATTCGACGCGAATGGATCCGGTGCCGATTCTCGGGGCGCTGGCGGCGACCACCCGCCACATCGGTCTCGGCGCCACACGCTCGACGACCTACGATCAGCCCTATCATCTGGCCCGCGAGTTTCGCACCCTCGATCACCTGTCCAACGGCCGCGCCGCCTGGAACGTCGTGACCTCGATGAACGACGGCGAGGCGCTGAACTTCGGCATCGCCAGTCATCTCGGTCACGATCAGCGCTACGACCGCGCCGACGAGTTCATGGAGCTGATCTTCAAGCTGTGGGACAGCTGGGAGCCGGATGCCCTGATCCTCGACCGGCAGAACGGCCTCTACGCCGATCCCGACAAGGTCCACTACGTGAACCACGAGGGGACCTACTTCAAGGCGCGCGGCCCGCTGAACATCCCGGCCGGCCCGCAGGGACGTCCGGTCATCATCCAGGCCGGGGCGTCCGATCGCGGCCGCACCTTTGCGGTGAAATGGGCGGAGGTCATCTTCAGCATTTCGCCGACGCGCGAGCACATGCGGCGGGCGATGGCGGGCGTGCGCGAGGAAGCCGCGCGGCTCGGCCGCCCGGCGGGAGCCTGCAGGGTGCTGACGGCTGTCATGCCGTTCATCGGCCGCACCGAGGAGGAGGCAAAGGAAAAGCGCGACCAGGTGAATGCGCTGGTCGACCCCCTGGTCGGGCTGTCGACCCTGTCGGCGCACGCCAACGTGGATCTCGCAACGCTCGATCTCGATGCTCCGGTCGAGGAGCTGCGCAGCTCCGGCACCCAGAGCCTGATCGCCATGGCGTCGCGGATCGCCAAGGACGAGAATCTGACCTTGCGTGACATCGGTCGCCGCTACGGTGAAAGCGTCCTGGTCCCGCAGTTGTGCGGGACCGGCGTCCAGGTCGCCGAGCAGCTCGCCGATATCTTCGCGGCCGGTGATGCCGACGGATTCGTGATCTCGCCGGCGCTGCTCCCGGACTCGTTCGCCGACTTTGTCGATTCGGTGGTTCCCGAGCTCCAGCACATGGGCGTGCTGCGGACCGAATACCAGGCATCGACGCTGCGCGGGCATCTGCAGTCGGGCTGACCGCCGCGGCCGCCGTTTGCTGCCGCGGATATGCCGGTCGGGGGAAAGTTGTTCGCGCAGGTCCCGGTCCTGTCACGATATCGCTGTGCGACGGCGCCGGCTCGACGGAATGCACTGCTATCGCCGCGCCTGGTAGAATATTATTTCTATGGAATTAATTGACTTTTCTTCGCGCGATGCAAAGATCAAGGGTCATTGTGCCGGGTATCTGCGGACGGATGAAGCAATGATCGGGCATCTGGTCAAAAGTCTCGCGGTCCTCGCGCTGGTCGTGGTCAGGAAGGCGGGATCATGACCATCCACAGTCCCGCACCGCCGCACGCCAACGTCCTGTGGTTTCTGCCGACCCATGGCGACGGCCGCCATCTCGGCACCTCGGCGGGCGGCCGCCGCGTCGATATCCGCTATCTGCGGCAGATCGCCCAAGCCGCCGACGATCTCGGCTACTACGGCGTGCTGCTTCCCACCGGGCGCAGTTGCGAGGATTCGTGGGTGGTGGCGTCGGCGCTGGCGCCGCAGACCGAGCGGCTGCGTTTTCTCGTGGCAGTGCGCCCCGGCCTGCAGTCGCCGACAGTGGCGGCCCGCATGGCGGCGACCCTCGACCGCATCTCCGGCGGCCGGCTGCTGATCAACGTGGTGACCGGCGGCGACCCGGTCGAGAACAAGGGTGACGGCATCTTTCTGTCGCACGACGAGCGCTACGAGCTCACCCGCGAGTTCCTGACGGTGTTCGGCGACCTGCTAGCCGGCCGAACGGTCGATCACCTGGGGCGCCACATCACCATCGAGGACGGGCGCCTGATGTTTCCGCCGGTGCAGAAGCCGCGGCCGCCGCTTTATTTCGGCGGGTCCTCGGACGCCGCCGTGGCGGTCGCCGCGGAGGCGATCGACAAGTACCTGACATGGGGCGAGCCGCCCGTGCAGGTCGCCGAGAAGCTCGACCGCGTGGCGGCGCTGGCGCGCGACAGGGGCCGGCGCGTCAGCTTCGGAATCCGTCTCCACGTCATCGTACGCGAGACCGACGCCGAGGCCTGGACGGCCGCGGAGGATCTGATCCGCCACCTCGATGAGGAGACGATCGCGAAGTCGCAACAGATCTTCGCCCGCATGGATTCGGTCGGCCAGCGCCGGATGTCGCAACTGCATGGCGGGCGGCGCGACCAGCTCGAGATCAGCCCCAACCTCTGGGCCGGCGTCGGGCTGGTCCGGGGCGGCGCGGGCACCGCGCTGGTGGGCGATCCCGAAACCGTCGCGGCGCGCATCAAGGAGTACATGGCGCTCGGCATCGATACCTTCATCCTGTCGGGCTACCCGCATCTGGAGGAGGCGTACCGGTTCTCCGAGCTGGTGTTCCCCCTGTTGCCGCTGGCCAAGGGCCGGAAGCCCGCCGCGACCCGCGTGAACACCGGACCATTCGGCGAGACCATCGCCAACGAGGCTCGGCCGCCGCGGCGGCTGACGGCATCCCCCTGAGCGAGCCGTCGGTCATGCCGCCTGCGACATGGACAGTGAACCGCCTGGACGGACTGACCCAGTGGGCGCTGCCGCTCGGCATCGTCACGCTCTGGGAAATCGGATCGCTTGCCGGGTATATCCCCGGACGCGTCCTGCCGGCGCCGACCGACGTCGTCGCGGCCGGCTGGAAGCTCCTGCTCGGCGGCGAGCTCGTCCGCAACATCTGGGTCAGCTTCTGGCGCGCCATCGTCGGGTTCGCCATCGGCGGCGGCATCGGCTTCGCGCTGGGGCTGGCCAACGGGCTGTCGCGCCGTGCCGATCGCCTCCTCGACAGCACGTTGCAGATGGTGCGCAACATCCCGCATCTCGCGCTCATCCCGCTGGTGATCCTGTGGTTCGGGATCGACGAGGCCGCCAAGCTGTTTCTCGTTGCGCTCGGCGTCTTCTTCCCGATCTACGTCAACACCCAGCACGGCATTCGCAGCGTCGACCCGCAGCTCATCGAGATGGGCCGTGCCTACGGCATGTCGCCTTGGACCTTG
>JBEKZK010000356.1:0-5296 GCA_049509935.1 Xanthobacteraceae bacterium
ACGATCGTCAGCGTCGAGATGGAGCGCAGCTGGCTGGAGCAGAACCGCGCCGCGATCGAAGCCTACCACAGGCGTGTGGCGGAGCACGGGCTGCTGTCCGACGAGGCCGGCGGGCTGTGACCGCGCAATGACCCAGTACGATGTGGTCGCCAATCCGTTTCCGCGATCGCGCGAGCGCCAGCCGCTGCTGGTGGTGCTGCAGAGCGACCTGCTCGCCCGCACCCTCGATACCCTGGTCGTGGCGCCGCTGGAATTCGCCGCATCGAGCTCCTTCGCCGATCGGCTCAATCCGCACGTGGTGGTGGACGGCGAGACTTTCGTCGTCATGACGCAGGAGGCCGTTGCGGTCCGCAAGGCCGTCCTCGGCGCGACGCGCGGCTCGGTGGCGAGCGAGCGCGACCGGATCGTGGCGGCGCTCGACCTGCTGTTCATCGGTTTCTGAGTTGCCGGCGGGCCGCGCCTCCCGGTGATAGACGTTCGCCCTTCGCTCTACCTGACCACCCCCGACAGGCAGCACGGCCGGTGATGCGGACGGGTCAGCTTGTCCTTGAGAAAGCAGCGTGCCGGCGGACCGTCGTAGCCCGGCCGCATGTACGTCCAGCTGCGGCAGCGGCTCTCCGCCGCACAGGCCTCCTGACAGGCCGCGCCGGTGGCATCGGGCGGCGTCTCGAAATTCCGGTAGTCGCCACCCATTCGATCGATGGAGAACTCGGTCGCGCCGCCGTGCGGCTCCATCACGCCGGCACCCCTGACGCTGGAGAAGCAACACCCGGCTTCCACCCGCGACGTCACCGTGCTCTTCAGCCAGCAGGTCGCATTGGGCAGGACCGTCCGCGGATAGGAGAAGCTCCAGGCGGCGCAGCGGGGCTCCCGCTCGCAGCGCGCTGCGCAGGCCGCCGGGTCGCCGGAACGCACCGTGAAGCTGCTGTAGTCGCCGCCGGGTCGGTCGTAGCCGACCTGGGCCTGCGCGGCCGTGCCGAACAAGACGAGGGCCATGAGTGCGCAGAGCGCGAGCCGAGTCTCGTGCCGCATGATCGCCTGCTCCGATACCAGGTCCGACCGCGCCCTCTCGGTCGAGGTACGATGTTAGAGCATTTCGCGGAAAAGTGGACACCGGTTTTCCGAGAGGACATGCGACAAACGACGATGCTGGAGCGCTTTCCGCTCACGGCCCGTGAGATTTCATTGTCAACCTATCGGAAGGCGCTCTCGCGGAGCGCAACCGGCCGGGCGAGGTCAAAAAGCCCGCGCCGGCGTGCCCGGACCCACTTCCCAACGACTTCGCGGACCGCCACGCTACAGCATGTCCCGGCGAAAGCCTGCCCGCGGGCTCGACCCGAGGGTGGACCCGGTTCGCCGATCAAGGACATGCACAACAACGGAATCTACAGCTTCCCGGCTCGAGGCGCCGCAACAAGTGGTTCACTATGACCGGGAAGCGCTGTAGCGGAGCCCGCAGGCTGAGATGAGGTCATGAACCAACATCCCGACGAGTTCGGTGTTCTGTCGCTCGGCGTCGTGCTGCTCGCAGCCGCCGTGTTCAGCGTCCCGATCGCGCGCCGGATCAGGCTGTCGGCGATCGTCGCCTACCTGGCGGCCGGCGTGCTGATCGGGCCGTGGGGCCTCGGCGTGTTCCGCGCCCCCGGGACCATCCTGACGGTCGCCAGCCTCGGCGTCGTGATGCTGCTGTTCGTGATCGGGCTGGAGTTGAAGCTGTCGCGGCTGCTGGCGATGCGGCGCGACATCTTCGGGCTCGGCATGGCGCAGCTCGCGCTCACCACGGCGGCGGTCGGCGGGCTCGCCTGGGCGATCGGCCTCGTCGGCTGGCGCGGCGCGATCGTCGCCGGGATCGCGCTCGCCATGTCGGCGACGACGATCGCGCTGAAAATCCTCGAGGACCGCGGGCACATGCAGCAGACCTACGGCCAGCGCGCCTTTGCGATCCTGCTGTTCCAGGACATGTCGGTCGTGCCGCTGCTGGCGCTGCTGCCGCTGCTCGCCCCCGGCGGCAACAGCCACGGCAGCTCCATCGACGCGCTGGTGTCGGTGGCGGAGATCGGCGCCGCCATCGCGGCCGTGGTGGTCGCCGGGCGCTATCTGCTCAATCCGTTCTTCCGGCTTCTCGCCGAGACCGGCGCGCGCGAGGTGATGACCTGCGCGGCGCTGCTGGTCGTGCTCGGCGCCGCGCTGCTGATGGAGGCGGTCGGCATGTCGACGGCGCTCGGCGCCTTCCTGGCCGGCGTGCTGCTCGCCGAATCGAACTACCGGCACGAGCTCGAGGCCGACATCGAGCCGTTTCGCGGATTGTTGCTGGCGCTGTTCTTCATGGGCATCGGCATGACCATCGATCTCGCGGTCGTCGCCGCCAATGCGCTGCTGATCGTCGCGGCGGCGGCCGTGATCACCCTGATCAAGGCGGCGATCGTCTGGCTGATGTTCCGCACCAGCTGCACCCAGCCAGGCGATGCGCTCCGCGCCGGCTCGGTGCTCACCGCGGCCGGCGAGTTCGCCTTCGTGCTGCTGCCGCTCGGCGCCTCCCTCGGCGTGCTCAGCGCCGGACAGGGCAGCCTGCTCGCCGCGATCGCCGCCGTCACCATGCTGATGGGACCGCTGGTTGCCGAGGGAACCGAAGCGTTGCTGCGGCGGACGCTGGGGCGAAACGTGCGCGAGGCGGACGACTTCGACGGCGCTCACGGCTCGGTCCTGCTGATCGGCTTCGGGCGATTCGGCCAGCTGGTGGCTCAGTGCCTGCTCGCCCAGGACGTCGACGTCACCGCGATCGACGTCGACGCCCGCATGATTCAGAACGCCGGGCGGTTCGGCTTCAAGGTCTACTACGGCGACGGCACCCGGCTCGACGTGCTGCGCGCCGCCGGCGCCGCAAAGGCGCGGCTGATCGCGATCTGCATTGACGACCGGACCGCCGCGACGACGATCACCGAGCTGGCGCGGAGCGAGTTCCCCGGCGCCAAGCTCTACGTGCGCGCCTACGACCGGACTCACACGCTCGAATTGATTGCCAGGGGTGTGGACTTCGAGCTGCGCGAGACGTACGAGTCGGCTCTGGTGTTCGGACGCAAATCGCTCGAGGCGCTCGGGCTCGACTCGATGCGGTCGAGCGCCATCGAGGCCGACGTGCGCTCGCGCGATCTGGCGCGGCTCGCATTGCAGCAGGCGGAAGGTCTCATGGCGGGCGACGAGATGCTGCGGCGCGGCCGCGCGGTGGAGCCCGAGCCGTTGAGCCCGCCGGAACGGGATGGTGTGCCGCTCAACCCGGAGGCCGAGGACATCATTCGCCACGAGACGGAATTCTCTTCGTGAGCAGCGCCGCGGTCCACGAGCCGACCCGCGCGCCGAAGTTCACCAAGGGCTCGACGCTGCGCCACGTCGTGGTGATGACGGTGACCGGGTCGGTCGGCCTGATGGCGATCTTCGTCGTCGACCTGCTCAACCTGTTCTACATCTCCCGGCTCGGCCAGCAGGAGCTTGCGGCGGCGATCGGCTATGCCGGGACGTTCCTGTTCTTCACCACCTCGGTGTGCATCGGGATCACCATCGCCGGCACCGCCCTGGTGTCGCGTGCGATCGGCGCCCGCCGTCGCGAGGAAAGCCGCAGGCTCGCCACCTCGTCGCTGGTCTTCATGACCGTCGCGTCGGGCCTGCTCGCCGTTGCGACGCTGCCGGCGCTCGGGCCGATCCTCAGCTCGTTCGGCGCCACCGGCCGGACCCATGAGGTCGCCTGGCGCTTTCTCGTCATCGTGACGCCGTCGACGCCAATCCTTGGCATCGGCATGGCGACCTCCGGACTGCTGCGGGCCGCCGGCGATGCCAAGCGCTCGATGTATGTCACGCTGGTCGGCGGCATCGTGGCAGCGGTGTTCGACCCGATCCTGATCTTCGGTTTCGGGCTCGGCGTCGACGGCGCCGCGATCGTGTCGGTGTTGTCGCGTGTCGCGCTCGCATGGGTCGGGCTGCACGGCTCGATCAAGGTGCACGATCAGCTGGCGCCGCCGTCGCTGCGCGAAGCGATGCGGGATGCCGGACCGCTTGCCGCCATCGCGGTGCCGGCGGTGCTCGCCAACATCGCAACCCCGATCGGCAACGCCTTCGTGACGGCGGCGATCGCGCGCTTCGGCGATTCGGCGATCGCCGGCTACGCGGTCATCGGGCGCATCCTGCCGCTCGCCTTCGGCGCCGTGTTCGCGATGTCGGGGTCGATCGGACCGATCCTCGGCCAGAACTTCGGCGCCCGGCAGTTCGACCGCGTCCGCCGCTCGGTCGACGAGAGCTTTCTGCTGACATTTGCCTACTGCCTGGTGATGTGGGGCCTGCTGGCGCTCGTCGAGGGGCCGATCGCCGGGTTGTTCTCGGTGCGCGGCGAAGGCGCCGAGCTGATCCGCTTCTATTGCTACTACGTGGCCGGGACATTCGGCTTCATCGGCGCGGTCTTCGTCGGCAACGCGGTCTTCAACAATCTCGGATTTCCGACGTTGTCGACGGTGTTCAACTGGAGCCGGGCGACGCTCGGCACCATCCCGTTCGTCTGGATCGGCGCGGTCTATTTCGGCGCCGACGGCGTGATCGCCGGCCAGGGCCTCGGCGGCGTGGTGTTCGGCATCCTGGCGATCTTTGCCTGCTACCGGGTTCTCGGCCGCCTCGCCGAACGGCGCGAAGCCGGGATCAAGGAGATCCCGCTGGTCGCCCAGGCGATCTCGCCGTTCAATTCGCCCAAGGCAGCCACCGCCATCGACTGGGTCGACGCCGAGGAGGAGGCGGCGGAATGAGCACGGACGATTGACAAACCCTCGCGGACCCGACGGGTCCGCGCCTGCCAACGAAAGACCAGTGCGGCGGATTTGAAGTTCCTATCAGATGTGCGGCGCGCTCGTCATAGGAACTTCAAATCCTAAAAGCCGCACTGGAATCATAGACTTGCTAGTGCACCTCTGGATTCCGAAGCTCGCACCAGAGGATGCCGCCAGGTGATGCGAGCTTCGGAATCGGTGCACTAGACACATGGACAAGCGCAAGCTCGGTAGCTCGGAATTGGAGATCGCGCCGCTGGTGTTCGGCGGCAACGTGTTCGGCTGGACGGCGGACGAGGCCACATCGTTCCGGCTGCTCGACGCCTTCGTGGCGGCGGGCTTCGACTGCATCGACACCGCCGATGTCTATTCGCGCTGGGCTCCGGGCAACTCCGGCGGCGAGTCCGAGACCATCATCGGCAAATGGCTGAAGCGACACGGCCGCCGCGACGATGTGGTGCTCGCCACCAAGGTCGGGATGGAGATGGCGG
>JBEKZK010000357.1:0-5285 GCA_049509935.1 Xanthobacteraceae bacterium
AAGTTCAACGTGGGGTTCGACGGGGCCGGCGCGATCCCGGTGCTCGAAGACACCAACGACATCGGTTTCCGCGCCGCCGAGGTGAAGGCCGGGTTCGGAGTCGAGCCCGGCATCTGGTTTCGTCTCCTGCTCGGCGGCATCACCGGCCACCGCGACTTCGCCCGCGATACTGGCGTGGTGGTGCAGCCCGCGGAGGCGATCGAGGTCGCGGATGCGGTGGTGCGGGTGTTCATCGACCACGGCGACCGCACCAACCGCCTCAAGGCGCGACTGAAGTACGTGCTGGATTCCTGGGGCTTCGAAAAATTCCTCGCCGCCGTGGAGGAGAAGCTCGGACGCAAGCTCACCCGCGTCGCCGCCGCGGCCATCGCCCCGGATCCCGGCTTCGACCGGCAGGCGCATATCGGCGTGCATCCGCAGAAGCAGCCAGACCTCAACTGGATCGGTGTGGTGCTGCCGGTCGGCAGGCTGGCGTCGGCGCAGATGCGCGGGCTTGCGGCGATCGCTAGCGATATCTGAGTTGGCGAGTTCGGCCTCACGGTCTGGCAGTATCTGCTGCTCTACGGCGTGCCTACCGGGAAGGTCGGGGCCGCCAGCGCGGCTATAGACGACCTCGGTCTCGGCACCGCGGCGACATCGATCCGCGCCGGCCTCGTCGCCTGTACGGGAAACGTGGGCTGCAAGTTCGCCGCCTCGGACACCAAGCGTCACGCCGAGGAGATCGCACGGTGGTGCGAATCCCGGGTGCAGCTCGACGGCCCGGTCAACATCCATCTCACCGGCTGCCACCATTCGTGCGCCCAGCACTATATCGGCGACATCGGCCTCATCGCCTGCAAGGTCGAGACATCCGAGGACGGCGAGGCGCTCGAGGGCTATCACGTCGTGGTCGGCGGCGGCTTCGGCCCCGACGCCGGCATCGGCCGCGAGATCTACCGAGACGTCGTGGCGCATGACGCGCCGCGGACGGTCGAACGAATGCTCAAGGCCTATCTGGCGCACCGTGCGTCCGGCGATGAAGGCTTTCTGGCATTCGCCCGGCGCCAGGAGATCGACGGGCTGAGGGCGATGTGCGAGGCGGTCGGATGACCGTGCCGCCGCGCGCGCCGATTCCGTCGCTGCTGCCGGAGAGCGCGCCGTTCTCCCCGGAGCAGCGCACTTGGCTCAACGGCTTCTTCGCCGGCCTGCTGTCGCTCGACGGCGGCGCCACGCCGCTGTCGGCGGAGGATGTCGCCGCGCTGCTGCCGGGCCTGGGCGCTCCCGCGAACGGGCCGCCGGGCGACGACGGCGCGGCACCCTGGCACGATCAGAGCCTGCCGCTCGCCGAGCGCATGAAGCTCGCCGAAGGACGTCCATTGCGGCGACGGATGATGGCCGCGATGGCGCAGCAGGACTGCGGCCAGTGCGGCTACAATTGCGAGGACTATTCGGGCGCCATCGTTCTCAAGAAAGAGGAGCGGCTGAACCTGTGCGTGCCGGGCGGCAAGGAGACCGCCCGGATGGTCAAGAAGCTCTACGAGGAGCTCGCCGCGGCGCCGCAGCCCGCTGCCGAGATCGCAGCCCCTGCGGCCGCCGATGTCGCGGCGCCCGACAAGGCTGCCGCTCCCGCGGGGCGCTCGCGCGACCATCCGGTCTTGGCAACGCTCGCCTCGGCCGCGCGCCTCAATGGGCCCGGCTCGGAAAAGGAGACGTGGCACATCGAATTCGACCTGACCGAGTGTGGCCTCGACTACGTGGTGGGCGACTCGTTCGGCATCTTTCCCACCAACGATCCGCAGCTGGTCGATGCGGTGATCGCGGCGCTGGACGCGCCAGCGGATTTTCCCATCGGCGGCCGCGCGCTGCGCGAGGTGCTGCTCGACGGGGTGTCGCTTGCTCCGGCGCCCGACATGCTGTTCCAACTCTACTCCTATGTCACCGGAGGCGAGCGCCGGCAGACCGCAAAGGCGCTCGCCTCCGGTGACGATCCCGACGGCGACGCCGCCACGCTCGACGTGCTCGCGGCGATCGAGAAGTTTCGCGGCGCCCGGCCGGATCCGGAGGCATTCATCGAGGCGCTCGATCCGCTGCAGCCGCGGCTCTATTCGATTTCCTCCTCGTTCAAGGCTCACCCCGGCCGGGTCTCGATCACCGTCGACACGGTGCGCTACCGGATCAACGAGCGCACCCGGCTCGGGGTCGCCTCGACATTCCTGGCGAGCCGCGCCGTGCCCGGTGACAGAATCAAGGTCTATGTGCAGAAGGCGCACGGGTTCGGCCTGCCGGCGGACCCCGCGGTGCCGATCATCATGATCGGTCCCGGCACCGGCGTCGCCCCGTTCCGCGCCTTTCTGCAGGAGCGCATGGCGAGCAAGGCGCCGGGCCGCAACTGGCTGTTCTTCGGCCATCAGCGCCGCGACCACGACTTCTTCTACGAGGACGAGCTCACCGCCATGAAGGCCGCAAAGGCGCTCACGCGACTGTCGCTCGCCTGGTCGCGCGACGGCGAGCAGAAATTCTACGTCCAGGACCGGATGCGCGAGGTCGGCCGCGATCTGTGGTCATGGCTCGCCGACGGCGCGCACATCTATGTGTGCGGCGACGCCAAGCGCATGGCCAAGGACGTCGAACGCGCGCTGGTCGACATCGTGGCGCAGCACGGTGCGCGCTCGACCGACCAGGCGGTGGCGTTCGTCGCCGATCTCAGGAAGCACGGCCGCTACCAGACCGACGTCTACTGAGGCGCGTTCGGCCTCATGGCGGACGCGATCGTGCGGGCGATCAGCGTTACGGCAAGTCAGCCCTCATGACTCCGCCAGGGCGGCCAGGATACGGGCCCAGCTGCGTGCGCCCTTGTGGAACGAGGTCAGGTCGTATTTTTCGTTGGGCGAATGCACCCGGTCGTCGTCGAGACCGAAGCCGACCATCAGCACGTCCATTCCCAGCACCCCCTTGAAGTCGCCGACGATCGGCACCGAGCCGCCGATGCCGGCGGCGACCGGCTTCTTCCCCCATTCGGCAGCCAGCGCCTCGCGCGCCTTGATGAGCGCCGGGCTGTCGGGCTTGAGCTGGATCGCGGGGGTGCCCGAATGGCTCACGAACTCGACGGCGCAATCGGCCGGCACTCGCGCCCGCACGAAGGCCCGGAAGGCGTCGCGGATCTTCGCCGGATTCTGATCGACGACCAGGCGAAACGACACCTTGGCCGAGGCTTCGGACGCGATCACGGTCTTGGCGCCCTCTCCGGTATAGCCACCAACAATGCCGTTGACGTCGCAGGTCGGCCGCGTCGAGATCTGCTCGAGCAGCGAGCGGTCCTTTTCACCGGCCGGAATCTTCAGGCCGACGGGCTGCAGAAAATTTTCCGGCGTCAGGCCGAGACCCGCGAGCTCCGCCCTGAGCGCGGGAGCGAGCTCACGAACGTCGTCATAAAATCCCGGAATGGTGATGCGCCCGTCGTCGTCGTGGATCGCACCCAGGATCTTCGCGAGCACCCGGATCGGATTCTGCGCAGCGCCGCCGAACATCCCGGAATGCAGGTCGCGGTCGGCGCAGCGGATCCTGATCTCCTCGTAGACCAGGCCGCGCAAGCCGGTGGTGATCATCGGGGTGCGCGGATTCCACATCCCGGTATCACAGACCAGCGCCAGGTCGAGCCGGAACTCGGCAGCGTTGTCGCGGACGAAATCGAACAGATTCTTGGACCCGCTCTCCTCCTCGCCTTCGATCATCATGGTGATGGGCAACGGGAGCTTGCCGGTGACCTGCCTGAAGGCGCGACAGGCCTCGATGAAGGTCATCACCTGTCCCTTGTCGTCGCAGGCGCCACGGGACACGATCACCTTGCGGCCGCCCGGCAATGTCGCGATGCGGGGCTCGAACGGCGGCGAGTCCCACAGATCGAGCGGATCGACGGGCTGCACGTCGTAATGACCGTAGAACAGAACCCGCGGGCCGCCGCCGTCGCCACCCGTGCCGACCACCACCGGGTGTCCGGCGGTCTCGCGCACTTGGACGTCGAAACCGATCGTGCCGAGATCCGAGGCGACGTGCGCGGCGGCATCGCGGCACTGCGACGCGAAGGCGGGATCGGTGGAAATGGACGGAATGCGCAATAGCGCGAACAATCGCTCGAGGCTCTGGTCGAGATTTTGATCGATGCGGTCGAGGACCGCGTCAAGCGAGCTCATGAGACCTCCTTCCGGTTCACCCGACCGATTGCGCGGCAGCGCGACGTGGCCGCTCGCATGCACGCATCTTATACGCAAGTCGAATGAATCAGCACGCCGACGTTTTCCGGCGCCGTCGTCGGCATCTGCACGATCGCCTCGGCGACCGCTCTCCTTTACGTAACGCCGCGCGCACCTTCTGGCCAGAGCAACTGGACCTACGCCCATCACGCGGCGTCCATCCGTCGGAAAGTTTGCATCGGCGCCGATCGCCGACCGCACCAGAGGCAAACTGTGTTCCCGATACCACACTTCGAATCATTCGATCACGTGGCTACATGGACCATGTTGTCTTCGGCAAACGCGTTGTTCAAGATGGCGGTCCCGTCCCGCGTACGGGATCTTCTGGGGGCGTGTCTCGAGATGCTGACCGGGCTGCGTAGCGCCGGTGTTGGTATCGCGTGAATGGTTTCGAACGTGACCCTCGGCGTTTTGTTGACCCCGCCTGTCCGTGGGATCCCCACCTGCCAGCGGTATCGCCAATTCGGCAGGGCGTTCAACCGTGCTGGTCCAATCGTCGCCTTAGTGCGTGCTTCGTCAGGTTGAGCGTGCGGGAAGCTGTGTCCCACGGACCCCCGGCACGAGCGGAATAGAATGAGGAGGGGTTCCGTGTCCTATCCCGTCATGGACATCGCCGGCATCGGGCCGCTGATGGCGATCAAGCTGAAACAGCTGGGAATCCGCACGACCGGCAGGCTGCTCGAAGCCGCCAGGACCGCAAAGGCCCGCAAGGAGCTTGCGGCCAGGATCGGAGTCGACGAGCAGACAGTGTTGCGCTGGGCGAACCTCGCCGACCGCATGCGCATCAAGGGCGTGGGCGAGCCCTACGCCGAGCTGCTCCAGGCGGTGGGCGTCGATACCGTCAAGGAGCTGAAATACCGCAACGTGAATAATCTCGCCAAGGCGATGGCCGACGCCAATCGCAAGCGCAAGCTGGTCCGACTGCTGCCGTCGGAGAAGCGCATCGAGCGCTGGATCGCGCAGGCCAAGGAGCTGCCGCCGAAGATCACATATTGAAAAAGATCAATCATTGATCGCGCGTGGCCGCTTGACAGCCGCAGGAGCGCGGCGCAAAGG